>JAGVNQ010000236.1 GCA_020053195.1 Sideroxydans sp. | reverse complement strand
CTTGCAGCAACAATTCCGACAGCGTGGGGCTGATATGTTTCTTGCCCGCAACCACGGTGCGGATCGCTTCGACCAATTTTTCAGGCGCGGTTTCTTTGGTCAAATAGCCCGAAGCGCCCGCTTTCATCAGGCGCACGGCATGCTGGTCTTCGGGGTACATACTCAGGATCAGCACCTTGGCCTCTTTGTCTCTTTCCATGATTTGCTTGAGGGTATCTATGCCGTTTTTCTCCGGCATGGAAATATCGAGCAGCACCACATCCCACTTTTCCGCGCGCATCATTTTCAGCGCCTCAACCCCGTTCGCCGCCTCGCCGCCCACATGCATGCCCTTGGCCTCTTCCAGAATCCGCCGCAGCCCTTGGCGCACGATGGCATGGTCATCAACAATCAATACACGGATCACAGTTCGCCCCCTACATTGAACCCCAATAATCCATTAGCTATTACGTCCCCTCCCCCTTGCAGGGGGAGGGCTAGGGAGGGGGTAGAAACGTGGCTGCTTCACCACTCTACCCCCATCCCAACCTTCCCCCTGCAAGGGGGAAGGAGCGGGTTTTGCCTATGGATTATCTGGGTTGAAAAAATTAAGTTTCTTATGCATTTTCTGTTCCCGCCAAAAACGGGATAGTCACCGACACCCGCATCCCCTTACCTCTCGTGCTGCTGATTCTGGCTTTTCCACCCACCATCAAGGCGCGTTCGCGGATGCCGAGCAAACCGAAAGTGCGTTTCTTGTTTTCGGCAGGGTCAAAACCGATGCCGTTATCCTTGACCACCAGCAACAACGATTCACCCTGCACGGTAAGCAGAATATCCACGCGGCTGGCGTGAGCGTGTTTGGCCACGTTGTTCAACGATTCTTGCAGGATGCGGAAAATCGTGAGCGACTGATCCGCGTCCAGCGGCAACTCTTCGTTGGGCAATGCCAGCACGCATTTGATGTTGGTGTGTTTTTGGAACTTCTTCACATAATCCTTGATCGCCGCCGCCAGTCCCACATCATCCAGCAGGTTCGGTCTCAACTGGGTGACGATCTGGCGCAGGGTGTGGATACCGCCGCTCACCAGCCCGGTGATATGCGCGACTTCGTTCGACAACTTGGGCGCATCGGCGGGCAGCTTGGATGCGAGCCAGGAAACACCCATTTTGATCGCGACCAGCGTTGCACCCATTTCGTCGTGCAGGTTGAGCGCGATCTTCGCCCGCTCTTCCGCCCTGATATTTTCAAAATGCAGGGAAAGCCGCTGGAGTTCTTTGTAGGAGTCGGCCAGTTCGATTTCGGCGCGTTTTTGCTGCGTGATGTCCACGGCGATGCCCAGCACACTCAACTTGCCGTCCGGCATGATTAACGGCCTTTTGATCGTGAGCATCCAGCGTTGCTCGCCGTCCGCCATCGTAATAGGAGCGACAAGATTGACCTCGCGCCCTTGTTCGATCACCTCCCTGTCATCGGCCAGAAAACCCGCCACTTCCCCGGCAGCGCTGTTGAGGTCGGCCAGATTCTTGCCGATCATTTCGAACGGGGTCATGCCGAATGCGGCCGCCGCCCCCTTGTTGACCAGCAGAAAATTCCCCTGGGCATCTTTGACGAATATGCGGTTCGGGTCGATGTCGATCACCTTCCACATAAAGGCTTTTTGCCTTTGCAATTCCCGCTCGGCACGCCTGCGTTCGGAAATATCCCGCACGATGGCAACAAACACTTGCTCGCCGTTTTTTTCGCGCACCAATTGCAACTGCACTTCCACCGGCAGATCGCTGCCGTCCTTGTGGCGATGAATGGATTCAAAACGCAGCATATTTTTTTCGCCGGAAATCAGCGGGGTGATAAACGCGCGAAACTCCGCCTCGGTCAGCAGCGGCGCAATGTCCGGCGGAGACATCAGCAACATTTCTTCGACGCTGTAGCCGACGCTGTCCAGCGCGCCTTTGTTCATATAGACAAACCGCAGTGTGTCGGGCTGGAAAATGAAAATCATATCCAGCGCGCTATCCAGAATATGGCGCAAACGGCTTTCTCTTTCTTCGGCGTGTTTGCGCTCGGTGATGTCGCGGGCGATGCCCATCACGCCGATCAGTTCGCCCGCCTCGTTGCGCGTCGGGACTTTGATCGTTTCCAGCAATACGCGCGAGCCGTTGTCGGGATAGGTGACCCATTCCTCGTTGGTACTCGGTTTTCCGGCAGCCGTGGCTTCGCGGTCTTTCTGGCGAAAAGTTTCGGCCAGTTGCGCATCAACAAAATCAAAGTCGGTCTTGCCGATAATGTCCGCCTCTTTCGCGCCGAAGAAACGCTCGAATTGCGGGTTGCAACTCAGATAAACGCCGTTGGTATCCTTGAGCCAGACCATATCGGGAATGGTCTGCACCAGCGTGCGCAACTGCGTGTGTTCGTTCTCGAACTGCTCTTGCGCCAGCTTGCGTTCGGTGATGTCGGTGACCACGCCCTGAATACCGACCAGAACTTTTTCGCCGCCCTCGCTCCAAACCGGCGAATTGCGCTGGCTCATCCAGCGCTTCTCCCCCGACCTGTGGGTGATGCTGTATTCGAAGCTGGGCGCGGCTTCGCCCGCCAGCAGTTTTTCCGTCTGCTCGGCCAAATAGTGTTTACTGTCGGAATGAATGAACGTGCGCACCAGCCCCGGCGTATCGTAAAACTCTTGCGGCGTATAACCGAACAGCCGGGTCGAAGCGGGACTCACGTAATTGAAATGCAAGTCCGGCAAAGACATCAGGAAAACCATGTCCGATGCATTTTCCGTGAGGAAACGGAAGCGCTCCTCGCTCTGCCGCAATTTCTCGACCGCTTGCTGCCGCTCGTCGCGCAGGTGCAGCATCGACATACCGTAAGCCAGGTTGTCCGCCAGTTCTTGCAGCAACTCCACCTCATCGGCATTGAAGGCAAACAGTTCTGCCGAATAAATATTGAGCGCCCCGAAAACTTTAGCTTCATTTTTGAGGGGCAAAGCGATGCTCGATTGGTAGCCGCGCGCCAACGCCTCTTTGCGCCACGCAGCGGTCGTGGCATTGGTCAAAAAATTCTGGTTGATTTGCGCCTGGCCGCTTCGGATGGCCGTGCCGGTGGGGCCGCGCCCCGATTCTGTATCCGCCCAACTGATATGGATGCTTTCCAGATAGCCGTGTTCAAACCCGTATTGCATGACAGGACGCACGGTTTTGTTCTCGTCATGTTCCGCGTAGCCCACCCACACCATGCTGTAGCCGCCCATTTCCACGATCAGCTTGCACACCGCGATCAATTGCGCCTCGTTTTCGGCATGCACCAACTGCGCGTTACTCGCGCTCAAAAGCCGGAGCGCGCGGTTGAGCCTTTTTAATCCCATTTCCGCCAGCTTGCGTTCGGTGATGTCGAGAATGATAGCCTGATAAAAATCGTTGCCTTCGATCTCGACCAAACGCACACCGCATTCGACCGGAAAATATTCCCCGTTCTTCCGCACATGCATCGCCTCGAACCGCGTCACGCCCGTGCGGTTTACTTGGTGAAGCTGCCCGGTAAAGGACGGGAATATATTGGTGTCGATCAGATCGTCGATATTCATGGCCGAAAATTCTTCGTCTGAAAAACCGTACTCTTGCAGCGCGCGCCCGTTGAAATCCACTATCCTGCCGTCGCGGTCCAGCAGCATGATGATGTCGCTGGCGTATTTGCCCAGATATTCCAGATGTTTGGAAAGCGATTGCCGCTTGAGTTCGTTTTCGTATTGGCGTTTTTCATTTTCCCGCCAATAGAAAACAATAGCGCCGCCCGCGCCTATCAGGCCGAGCATCAACAGCACCATCCATTTCGACAGTTTGTTGATGGGCGCATAAATTTCGGCCTTGTCCACTTTTGAAACCATGAGCCACGAAGTGCCCGCGACCTTGTTCAACACGCCGACCACCGGCACGCCGCGATAGTCCACCCCATCCACCAACCCTTCTTGGCCTCTGATCGCCATCGCCGCAGGCAGTTGGCTATCCAGCGGCAAGCGCATAGCAAGTACCGTGTTTTTGCGGTGGCGCAATTCATTAAGGAACAACACCTGGTCGCCGTCGCGCCTGACCAGCAGGTTTTCCGCGCTTGCGCTGGGCGTGGGCCAATGCTGGATCAGCGGAAAAAGAAAACGATGCGGGTCGATGCGAAACAGCACTGCCCCGATGGTGCGTTGCCTGCCGCCCCGGATTACTTGCAGCGGCGCGATCAGGTCGATCTCGACAACCTCAACTGAGCGGTGTTTTTCGAAATGGATGTCGGAAAAATATATTTGCCCGGTGCGCAGGCTTTGCAGCAATTGCTGTGCTTCCGCCCCTTGTAGCGGCTCCTCTTGCGCGGAGGAAGACAAGCTCAGTTTGCCATTTTTATCGAACAGGGAAATCGAGGTGTAACCGTAAGCCGCATACGCCTGTTGCATCGACAACAAACGCTTGGACAAATTCGTCTTATGCTCGTTTGCCTCGCCCTTCCGCTCCAACCAAGCGGCGGCTGCCGACACAAACAACGGGTCTTCCTTGAGCGCTTGCGCATCCCCCCTGCGCTCCGCTATCCAAGTGCCGATCTGCCCGATTTTCAGCTCGGCGATTCCGCCCAAATCGTTTTGTTTCTCGGTGGTGATATTTTCTTTATAGCGATGAAAAAACCAATAGCCGCCTGCCGTGATGACAAGGGCGAACAGGGTAAACGCCAGCAAAGGCTTCCAAATATCCTGCGCGAACCGGTTCGGATGCCGCTGTTTGTCCGCCTTGTTCGCTGTTGTCGATTGAGTAAGAGTCATCCAAAAACCTTGAGTGTAGGTGCGAATTTATTCGCACGTTTAACGAGTTATGTGCGAATTAATTCGCACCTACAACGACCTCATCAGCGACTTTTAAGATTGTTCGAGAGTTTACAGAGTTTGTCTCGCAGGCGGCATAGGACGAACACCGATGACTTAATCCGAATTTAGCCTAATCCATATCAAGCGATGCGCCGATATTGAAACAACCCCGGTCTGGAGAAAATGAAACACCCAAAAACCGATCCGCACAGGAGGCGACCATGAGTGAGTATGCGTGTTCAACCGATCTTTTGTTTGATGCTTTCCCCCCCGAGAGCGCCAATGCCGGAAACTTTTCCCCTTCTTCGTCTGGGACATTTGCGCTACGGCGCGCGCACTATTTGAAAGAGGCGGCGAAGTCGCAAATCACCCCGGAACAACAATTGGAACTCATCAAACTTTTCAGGAAGGGCGATGCCGGCGCTAAACGGAAAATGATCGCCCTCCACATGCAACTGGTGCTGGATGTCACCAAGCGCAATGCCAATCGCGGCGTGACGCTACTGGATCTGGTCATGGAAGGCAATCAGGGGTTGATCCATGCACTGGAAAATTACGAACCGCATGAAGCCGTCAGCTTCAGCGAATACGCCACCGCGTGTATCGGCCAGAGCATCGAGCGCGCCATCGCTGACCAACACGACACCTTCTCCCGTTGCGTTTCCAAACTGAGCGTTGTCCCGCACGCGGCCACTTAACCGACGCACGCCGGTTCATTCGGACGAGTTGATTGAAACTTTCGGAGGTTGACATGAATATTTCCACATACCCGAATCAGAATCATCTGCTCGCCGCTTTGCCGGTGGCCGATCTGCAACGATTGTCGCCCCATCTGGAGCCAATCATCATGCCGTTCGGTGAAGTCCTTTACGATTCCGGCGGCAAATTGCCGCACGTCTATTTCCCGACAACCGCCATCGTGTCACTGCACTATGTGACGGAAAACGGCTCATCAACGGAAATCGCCAGTGTGGGAAATGAAGGCATGCTTGGAATCTCGCTTATCATGGGCGGCAACAGCACACCCGGCTTTGCCTTCGTGCGCGCGGAAGGTTTCGGCTACAAACTGAAAGCGCAGTTGCTGGTCGAAGAGTTTTACCGCGCCGGTGCTATGCATCGGATGTTGCTGCTTTACGCGCAGGCGCTGATGACTCAGACCTCGCAAACAGCGGTTTGCAATCGACATCATACATTGGAACAGCAACTGTGCCGCTGGCTGCTGATGACTTTGGATCGCATCCCCTCGCACGAGCTGGTGCTGACGCAGGAACTGATCGCCAGCATGCTCGGTGTGCGCCGTGAGGGCATCACCGAAGCCGCCGGAAAATTACAGCGCGCCGGCTTAATCACATATCACCGTGGACACATCACCGTGCTCGACCGCGCCGGGCTGGAAGATCGCTCCTGCGAATGCTACGACGTGGTCAAGACAGAATCCGAACGTTTGCTCGGACATGATTTTGAGTTGAAGTATTTGCCCGAAAGAGCCCTCCCCCGGCCACGAAGTTTTGTTGATGCCTACAGGGCGGCGTGATCCGTCAGCCGGATAATCCAAAAATACACGGATTCGAAGTTAAATTACCTCCGGCAAAGCCGGAGGCTTATTGGGTGAGCCCATCAAAGGGGCCGATAAAACCGTGAGCCGCCTGAAGGCGGCTGAG
>JAGVNQ010000013.1 GCA_020053195.1 Sideroxydans sp. | reverse complement strand
GGATCGATCTTTCATTCCGGGTAAAATCAATTGCGCTTCAGCAGCACGGCCCGGTAGCTCAGTCGGTAGAGCAGAGGATTGAAAATCCTTGTGTCGGTGGTTCGATTCCGCCCCGGGCCACCAAATAAAAAGTCAAAGGCCAGCTTCTAAAGCTGGCCTTTGACTTTTCTGCGCTGCACACATTCTTTTGCTGTGGCATTATTCTGCGTGTGGGAGCGATGTTCCTTCTTGTGGATTCTAAAAGTTGAGGAGTGTATCGATCATGGTCTCTTCGTCGTTCCTGTCTAAATGGCTAGCCCGCGTTAACAGTACGTTGCTTTCAATCCTGTTGGCGGCCTCGTCAATTTTGTTCGTGTTGTTCTTGTATTATTCGCAGAACGCGTTTCTTGAAGCCTTTGAATCCAAAACATACGATTTGCGCTTCCGCGACATGCGCGGTGCTATTCCGCTTGAGCCTAATATTGGCATTATTACGATAGATGACAAGAGTGTTGCGGAGCTGGGGCGCTATCCTTGGAATCGCAAACAGTATGCGCGGCTGCTGGATAAACTTAAGGCGGCTCAGGTTAAAGCGGTTATGTTTGATGCTTTTTTTCCGGAGCGCGAAGACCAAGAGAATGATAGGGCATTTGCGTCTGCCACGAAGAGGGCGGGTAACGTGGTGCTGGCCGAGCTTTTTGAATATGGACAAGACGGGCAAGTAACGGGAGTAACGCGCTCAATTCCCGAAATCGAAGGCGCGGCGTTAGGGGTGGGAAATATCAACTTCCTGCCGGATGATGACGGTGTTAATCGCCGTAGTCCTTTGTTGATCGAGTTGGAGGGCAAGCTGACCCCCTCCTTAGGCATGATGGCGGCGATGCTGGCGCTGGGTGAAAAAGAATACACCATTGAATCCTATGAGGTTGTTTTGGGTGAGCGCCGCATCCCGGTGGGCGAGAATTATTCCATGTGGGTGAACTTTACCGGGCCGCCCGGAGGTTACCCGCGTTATTCCTTCACGGATGTAGTGAATGGGCGTATCCCCGCAGAGCAATTGACGGGCAAGATATTGTTCCTCGGCGCGACCGCTCCGGGCATCTACGATATGCGAGTTACGCCTTTCCACGGCAATACGCCGGGGGTGGAGGTTCATGCGACGGTCGCCGACAATATCATTACGGGGCGCTTTATTCGCCAAGGCGGATGGGAAGCACTGCTCGATTTGCTTTCTATCGTGTTGATGGGGGCTTTGGCCTTTGTTATGACCACGCGCTTGCGGCTTTATGGCGCGATCCCGGCGACGACAATATTGCTGGCCGCCTATATCTGGTTTGCTTATTACATGTTTAGTGGCGGGCATTGGATCAATATAATCTATCCGACATTGTCTGCCATTTTGGCTTTGCTGGTGGGGGGCAGTTTCCGCTACCTGGTTTTGGAGCGCAGCGCGCGCGAAATGCGTTCCATGTTCTCCAGCTATCTTTCGCCCAAGTTGGTGGCGCGACTGGAGAAAGACCCCGAGGCGGCCAAGATTGGTGGCGACAGTAAAGAGGTGACTGTGCTGTTCACCGACATCAAGTCGTTCACCACTTTCAGCGAATCGCATCCTCCGCAGGAGGTGGTGTCCCGGTTGAACGAATATTTGGGTGCCATGGTGCAGGTGATCGAGCAGCATGACGGCACGATAGACAAATTTATCGGCGACGGGATCATGGCCTATTGGGGCGCACCGCTGCCTCAGCCGGATCACGCGATATTGGCTTTGCGCTGCATCACCTCCATGGCTGATCGGATGCATGAATTGCGCGAAAACTGGGAAAAACAGGGGGTAGAACCGTTCTCTATCCGGGGGGGCATTCAGTCCGGCGAGGTGGTGGCCGGGAACGTGGGGTTTGCTGGAAAGAAAATGGAATACACCGTCATCGGCGATACCGTGAATCAGGCGGCGCGCCTCGAAGGAACGGCAAAGTATTATGGTATAACCTACCTTGTGGGAGAAAATGCCTATAAACTTACGGCCACGAACTTCCGTTATCGGGAGTTGGACAAGATCAGGGTGGTTGGTAAGCATTTGCCTGTGACTATTTACGAGCCGCAAGTCGGGCCGAATGCCTTGTCGGACAAGCAAATAGCGAGTTTTCAGTCCGCGCTGTCTTTGTACCGCAGTCGGAAATGGGCAGAGGCGCGGGTGGGCTTCTCCGGGTTGCTAAGCGAGTTGTCCAACGATAAACCGTGTCAGATATATATTGATCGTTGCATCTTTTTTGCAGAAAATCCCCCACCTGAAGCTTGGGACGGCGTGTTTAACCGCGCAGAAAAATAACTTTCCTCAACACGCGGTTTTGTCCGCACTCAATTATTGACGAGATATAAATAGGTGGCTTATGCGTAAAACTCTGATCATATTTTTGGCGGCATTTCTTTTGATAGATGTGGCAGCAGCCGAAACGGCGGCTGGCATGGTCGGCGGCTTCGTCAAGGCAGACTTCAAAAAAGAAATCAATTCGCCCAAGCTGCGCAAACTGCTGGGAGCGGGGGGAGGTTACCTTTTTCTTGCCAAGCAAGATGGCGCGCTGGAAGCAGTGGACGAAAATGGGAAAACCATTTTGACCTTGGCCGGCAAGGAAGGCGATCAAGTTTTGCTTAAACAGCCCGAGTCGGTGTCTGTAGAAGGCGACACGATCTATGTTGTGGACAGCGGAACCGGACAGGTGGTGATGTACGCCTTGTCAACCGGGAAATTTCAAGGAAGGTTTGGAGCCAAGACGGGGGGGTTCTTCGGCGGTGACGACAATGTGCTGAAATCACCGCGCGGTATTGCGGCGCATGATGGCGTGGTGTATGTGGTCGATACGGGCAATGATCGAATTCAACTGTTCGGCGTGAATGGTGTTTTTCTGCATACGCTGGCATTGAGAGCAGCGTCAACATCCGATGCTGCTAAAGACATTCCGTATCGTTTAAAAGAAGCTTCCGATATCGCCTTGGACCATACAGGGCGGATATATGTTTTGAGCGCGGGTGATGGACAGGTCAAGATATATTCGCCGGAAGGGCTTTATTTAAAATCCCTGCCTTTTGTCGGCAACCCGGTTTCTCTGCGCGTTGCGGAAGACGGCGTTTATGTCGCCGATGGCGTATCGTATGCAATTTCCAAGTTTGATTTTGAGGGCAAATTGGCCTTTACCTTCGGCTCCAAAGGTGAAGGCAAATCGCAGTTCAAACAACTGGCGGGACTTGCCGTGGAAAAAGGGCAGCAGGTCTATATCGGCGACTCGGACAAATCGCTGGTGGATATGTTTCTTACTGTTGCAGGGGCTAAGCAAGAGGAAGTGCCCAAGCTGGCGGGAAGAGCCTCAATGAAGTGGCTCGCCAGTTTTGCATTTGAGGCATCGCACTTGGCAGGTAATGGCAACGGCATCGTTTATGCGGTAAGCAATGACGGTAAAAGCCTGAAGAAATTCCGGGATGGCGCGGTAGCGGGTGAAATCAAGCCTGAGGATATGGAAATCTCGGCGGTGACGGTAGATGCTGCCGGTGCGCTTTGGGTCATGGATAACAAGAAAAAGCGCGCGGTCAAGCTGGATGATGCGGGCAAGGTCGCGGTCAGCTTCGGTAGCGGGGGGAGTGGCGCGGGACAGTTTAGTAACCCGACCGCCATTGCGGTTGCCTCGTCAGGGCTGGTGTTTGTTGCCGACTCCGGCAACCAATCGGTGCAGGTATTTCGCGGCGACGGGGTTTATTTAAATAATTTGGGCGGAGGAAATGCCGCAACCATTTCCAAGCCGCTTGCGATCGGTTTCGATCCGCAGGGCAATTCATATATTCTGGACGGAACTCGTGGCAGCGTCAGTGTTTTTTCGGCGAACGGGGATTTCCTGCGCGAGTTTGGCAAACTGAAAGAAGGCAGTCTCTTTAACAAGCCGCTCGACATGCTGGTCACCGCCGATGAAGTGCTGATTC
>JAGVNQ010000046.1 GCA_020053195.1 Sideroxydans sp. | reverse complement strand
GTAGGTTGGGCAAAGCGCAGCGTGCCCAACATGATTGATAGTGAAAAAAATGTTGGGCACGCTGCGCTTTGCCCAACCTACATCCCCTTCATGTAGTTTTGTAGGATGGGTGGAGCGCAGCGAAACCCATCAATATGAAAAATACTGGGTTTCGCTGCCCCCTCGGCCAACGCACGTTTTGAATAGAAAGCCCGGCATTGCCGGGCTTTCTTGTTTTAAGGCAATCAGTTATGCCATATCAAACATTATTTGACACTATGGTTGCAAATAATGTAAAAAGCACGCATGTCTTTGACCCAATACCCTTTTCTGAATACTTACAACCCGTGGTGGAACGACGGCGAGGCGGCTTTTGCCGGATTGCCGGAATTTCATCGCGATGTGTTTGATGCGCTTTACGCTGACATTCAGCGCCTGCCACAGATGATCTTGGTGACCGGGCCGCGCCGTGTCGGCAAAAGCACTTTGCTCAAACAGTGCATCCGCAAATTGATTCAGGAAAAAGGTGCAGAGCAAGCGCAACGCATCGTGTATTTCACCATGGACGACCCGGCGTTGTTGTTGCCGCATGTCGATATGGATCGTTTCTTCGAGGACTTGGTGGCGGAGTATGCCAAGCGTTCGAAAGACGGTGCGGTGTATTTATTTCTTGACGAAATTCAGAAATTCCCGCGTTGGGAACTGTATCTCAAAAAACATTACGACCTGAAAACGCCGGTACGATTTGTGGTATCCGGTTCGGCCTCAGCGCCGATCTTCCGCAAGTCGCGCGAGAGTTTGTTGGGGCGGATACATGACTATCAGGTGTTGCCGTTTAGTTTTCGGGAATTCCTTTGCTATCACCTTTTCAGTGATGGCACAGTCATATCGAAGCGTTTAAGAAAAATTGGTAACGATATGAGATTGAATCGAACGCCGATGGAAACGGTGTCATCGCTTCGAGATTTGCAGTTCTTCGCAAATGAGGGAAATCCTGTTACATCAGAACTTTCATCGTTCCTCTTCGAAGGCGGCTTCCCCGAAGTCTGGGCACTCCCCGACATCCTCGCCAAACAGGAATACCTCTACCAAAACCAGATCGAGCGCGTGATCTTCGAGGATTTGCTGATCGCGGCGGAATTCCGCAAGCCGGAAATGTTGCGCCGTTTTTATATCGGCCTGCTGGCCGAGCCGGGGCGCGAAACCAATGTTACCAAGCTGTCCAAAGACATCGGCATCACGGCTTCCACCATCACCACATATTTTCCTTTGCTGGAAGCGACCGATCTGGTATGGCGTTTGCACAAATATACCGGCAGTAAAGCCACGGCGAAGGCGGGCAATTTCAAAAGTTATCTGGTCGATCTGGCGGTGCGCAATGCCGTGCTCAAACTCACGCCGGAACGTTTGCTGGCGGACGAGCAAGTGCTGGGTTTGTACGCGGAAAATATTGTCGCCAACCACCTGCGCCGCTGGCCGGGGCTGGTGGAGTTGGCCTATTTCCGCGAGCGCAATAACGAGCTGGATTTCATCGTTGATCTGGGCGCGACGCGCATCGGCATCGAGGTCAAATATCGCGCCACGCTGAACGACCGCGAATTATCCAAAAGCCGCGAGATTGCCGAATCGCTCGGCTGCGAAGCCTTCGTCGCCGTATGCAAAGACCGTCCCGACGAAGCGCTGGAAAAACGCTTGCAGGAAAAATCAAAAATCCCGTTGGCAGTCGTACCGCTCGCGGATTTCCTGCTATTGTTTTGACCATTCGCGCGGACTCATTCCAAAAATATTCGGACACACATAATTCAAATGAACCAACTCCCCTATACCGCCGCAAAACTTCCGCGCCTGCTGCGCAAACTGGTGGCCTTGATTGTGACGGTGGCAGTGCTCGCTTTGGTGCTGATGTTTTCGGCGGTGTTGCTAGCGGTTATTTTTGTCGTCGGCACGATAGCCTGGGCTTATCTGTGGTGGAAGACGCGCGAGGTACGCAAACAGATGCGCGAGTTTCAGGCTCGCGCTACTCAGCGTACAGAAATGGCAAGCAATGACGAAGTGTTTGAGGGCGAAGTGATCCGCGTGGTTGACCCGGAAAATAAACAAAACTGACATTGCTTAGCCAGAAATAGCGCGCTGATTCCCGACTGAACGTCTCTGGCAGTTTTGACAAATATGTCACCGACTGCCAAAACGCTGACACCCTTCCTCCCGTAACTTCCATCGCAAGCAAGCAGGAATATGGGCTTGCATGCTTATGTGTCAATTCTGGCATAGTCATTGCTGTTGATTAGCGGGAGCACCATCGCACCTCAGTTGCAGGTTGCGCTTGCGCTTGGATGTTCCGATTGCAGTGCCCGACACAAGGCCGGCATATACACCCAAAATCAATCCCAATTCAAAGGAAATGATATGCAAATAGAATTTGAACAGCCCGAGGTAACGCCTTACCAACTCATCGGCGGCGATGCGGCGATCCGCAAACTGGTCAACCGGTTTTATGAACTGATGGACGAACTGCCGGAGGCTTACACCGCGCGCAAAATCCATCCGGCCGACCTTACCGAGTCCGGCAACAAGTTTTTCGATTTTCTTTCCGGCTGGCTGGGAGGTCCGCAACGTTTTGTGGAAAAATACGGCCATCCCATGTTGCGGCGGCGGCACATGCCATATGCCATCGGCACGGAAGAACGCGACCAATGGCTTTTATGCATGAAGCAAGCGCTGGAAGAAACAGTGGCGGATGTCCAACTGCGCGAAGACTTGTACGAAAAATTTGCCCAGATCGGTGAAAGCATGCGCAACCGGGGCGAGAACATTCATTCCTGTTGCCACTGACAACAGGCGCAACAACAACGAGAGACCAGCGGAGAACTGATGCGCGACCTGCCCGATGCTTTGCTCTTCACCACTCCCGGTTGCATGCATTGCCTTAGCGTTTGGCGCGGGCTGGATGAACTGCAAAAAGAGGGACTGGTGGGGAAGGTGACGCTGGTGGATGCGACCGAACATCCAGAACTGGCGGCGGAATATGGCGTGCGCGCCGCGCCCTGGTTGCGCCTCGGCGCGTTCACGCTCACCGGCGCGCACACTTTGCACGAATTGCGCCAATGGGCGGCGTGGGCGAACGGCGAAGAAGGCGCGGCGCGTTATGTCGAACACTTGCTCAAGTTGGGTGAATTCCCGCAGGCCAAAACTTTCATCGCCGCCGACCCGCAACGCCTCAAGCCGCTGCTTGCCATACTCGCCGATCCCGATGCCACAATCGACGTGCGCCTCGGGGTCAGCGCGCTGCTGGAGGCTTATGCCCACACCTCGGTGCTACAAAATTTGCTGCCGCAACTCGTCGCACTCACTCGCCACGCCGACCACCGCGCGCGCGCCGATGCATGCTACCTGCTCGGTTTAAGCGGCAGCGCCGATGCGCGCAGCTACGTCGCTGTCTGCCTCGATGATGTCAGCGAAGAAGTGCGGGAAATCGCACGCGAAGCGATGGCAGCGTTGGCGAAGCGAAACGGCGAAAATTCAAAATGACACTGCACGGGAAGGCGCGCCAATAGGCGTTCTACGTCATGCACTTGATGGAGATGCCCGTATTTACTGGCTTGCGGGAAAGGTGGGTTTTGAAATTTCAACACTACCGCCTTCTGCCCCCATAATCGGCAACTCCTCGCGCCGCAAATCCAGTGCTTCAAAAACTTTCAGCGCCGCGTAGGCATCGTTTGCCGCATACAGTTTTTGCGGCGAGCTGAGTTCGGGTTGCGACCAATCGGTGGTGGTGATTTTTTTCGACTTGGCGAAGCGCTGTTTGAACACTTGCCCCACCGCCGCGCGCACGCCCATTTCCTTGTGGTAACCGTCCGCGCGGAACACCACGTTTAAATCCACCACGCCGCCGAAGCGGATGCCCAGCTTCCTGAAGATATGCCCGCTATCCGACTTCAAGCCGAAGCCCACTTTAAGGACTTCATCCGAGTGCAGCAATTCCATCAGAAACGGCAGCCCCTCCGCGCGGTAAACCTGGAACAGATACGCCCGGTCGTGCAACGCAAACTGCACCAGATGCGGCCCTTCGCTCGCCTCGCCCACGGCAAAGGTCGGCTTCGATTCCGTATCGAAACCCACGATGCCCGCCGCCTTGATCGCGGCAGCGGCGGCGGCAAATTCTTCGCTGAGCGTCGGCACGTAGATGTGATCCAGCGTGAGGCCGACGAAGGGAGGAAGTAGGGCGATTTCATCTTTGGTGGGGGCGGTTTTTTTCATGTGGTCATATCAAAAAATTTAAATATCGTCATTCCGGCGCAGGCCGGAATCCAGCGAAAAATAATGATTCCGCGAAGCGGACAAATCCGGTGTTGTCCCGCTTGCGCGGGGTTATGTAAATTATCTGGATTCCGGCCTGATGGAACTACTAGCCATTCGACTAAGCTGGCAAAAAGCGCCAGCCAAGTCGCTGGTTATGCGCCGGAATGACGGCCTAATGGATTATCGTGCTTTCACCACCCGTGCCCTCAACTGCCCGCACGCGCCTTCGATTTCCTGTCCTGCTGAATCGCGCACTCTGGCGAGGATGCCATGCTGTTTCAGCGTTTGCACCATTGCCGCAATCCGTTCGGGTGAAGGGCGGCGATAGGCCAGCCCTTCCACCTCGTTGAATGGGATGAAATTCATGATCGCGTATTTGCCGTTGAGCAGTTGCGCGATGCGCGCCAGCTCGGCATCGCTGTCGTTCATGCCCTCCATCAATGTCCACTGATACTGCACCGGATAGCCCGTGGCGCGCGCATATTCTTCGGCGCGATGCACCAACTCTTCTATAGCGATCTGCGGTGCATGGGGCAGCAGCTTGGCGCGGAGTGTTGCATCGGTGGTGTGCAGCGAAAGGGCGAGGGCGGGCTTAACAGAAATTGAAGATTGCCCTCCGCATTCGCCCCCTCTCCCGCTGGCGGGAGAGGGTTGGGGAGAGGGTGTACTTGCTCCCTCGCCCTCCGGGAGAGGGTTGGGGTGAGGGTTGTTTTTGGGCATCAACCGTTCAAACACCCGCCCATCCCCCACCGTCGAAAGCACCAGATTCTTGTGCCCGATATTTCCCTGCGTGCCCAGCAGCTCAATCGCTTCCAGCACGTTATCCAAATTGTGCGCCGGTTCGCCCATGCCCATGAACACCACCTTGCTCACCGCGCGGCGTTTTCGGGCGAGCACCACCTGCGCCACGATCTCCGCGCTGCCGAGTTGGCGCTGCAAACCGTCGCGGCCACTCATGCAGAACACACAACCCACGGCACACCCCACCTGCGTCGAAACACACAACCCGCCACGCGGCAGCAGCACACTTTCCACCATCTGCCCGTCGTGCAACTTCACCAACAAACGAGCGACTTCATTATCGGCGGGATACTCGCCATGCAAGCGCGCCAGCCCGTTCAACTCCGCTTCAATCGCAGGCAACGCATTGCGCAGCGCGAGCGGAAAAAAATTCTCGGCGGGGCTGTGCGCTTTATCGTATGAACACACCTGGCTCCAGCCGCGCAGCAGTCGATCTTCGTGGCACGGCTTGGCACCGAGATCGCGCAGGTGTTGGCGGAGATGGGAGATGCGCATGGGGGAAGGAGAGGCGGAAATCAAAGTGACATTGAAATGGTGACATGAAAACCGGGCGGATTTTAACCCAGTCCACGGCAGCCAATCTTTCGTCTGTTTCAGTTTAAAATCAGTCCCCCGAATTTATCCAAAGCCATCACCATGAAATATCTGTTCCCCCCGCCCGCCGTCCCCGCCGTGCCGATCCAAAACAGCGACGACTTCTTCCCCATACACCGCATCTTCTGCGTCGGGCGCAATTACGAGGCGCATGCCAAAGAGTTGGGCAATGTCGTGGATAAAGAGTCGCCGTTTTATTTCACCAAAGCGGCGAGCCATTACGTCCCCTCCGGCGCAACCGTTCCTTATCCGCCGGGCACAGCCAATTACCATCACGAGATAGAGCTGGTGGTCGCCATCGGCCAGAGCGGATTCCAGATTGCCGAAGAAAATGCGCTGTCGCATGTGTTCGCTTATGCCTGCGGGCTGGACATGACGCGCCGCGATTTGCAAGCGGCGATGCGCGAGAAAAAATTATCGTGGGACATCGCCAAGGATTTCGAAAACGCGGCGGTGGTTTCGGCGTTAGCGCCTGCCTCGGCCATCGGCCATCCGCGCGCGGGAAAAATCGAACTCAAGGTCAATGGCGACTTGCGCCAAGCGTCCGACATCGGCCTGATGATACACAGCGTGCCCGCACTCATCGCCCACCTCTCCACCCTGTACCACTTGCAGCCCGGCGACCTGATCTTCACCGGCACGCCGGAAGGAGTCGGCCCCGTGATTGCGGGCGATTGCATCAAAGGCATGATCGAAGGCGTGGGCGAGATTGCGCTGAATATCAGCGCCGCAGAGTCGTAGGGTGCGCTTGCGCACCGTTGCAAATGGGTGCGCAAGCACACCCTACCGAATTGGCGCTATCATCCCGCCCCCTTCAACCCGGAAGCATCACCCATGCAAACCCGCAAACCGATCAACATCCCCGTCGTCTCTGCCACTGCTCAAGAAGAAACCGGCAGCAATTGTTCCGGCAACGAAATGGTCGCGTTGATGGTGCTGGGTGACAGCATGATGCCGGAGTTTGTCGAAGGCGAAATTCTCGTCATCGAAATGGGCGCACCCGCTACGGATGGCGCGTTCGTTATCGCCGAGGTGGCAAAGGAAGACTTCATCTTCCGCCAGCTCAAACGCGATGCCCAAGGCGGCTGGCAATTACACGCGCTCAACCCGGCCTATCCCGACGCGGCCATCGCCGGGCTGGAAACAATCAAAGGCGTGGTCACCCACAAGAAAAAACCGGGGTCGCGCAAGTCGGTTAAATACTACGGGGCGAAAGCGGAACAGTGAGAGTTCGGCGGGGTTGATGCTAATGAGCAAGCCGGTTGAGCAACACCACCTGCAAATCGCGTCGGCTATCGAGCACTGCCATCACCATGACACGCCCAACCTCGACCCGGTAAACAATACGCCAAGGTGCGCTGATGAGCTCCTGATATTGAGAAATGCCGGTATGCAACAGCTCGGGCACGATGCGTCCACGATTGGGCAGGGTAACCAATAAAGCGGCTTTGGCTTCCAGCTTGTGCAAAATCGCCAGCGCATCATCAATACTATCCTGCGCGATGCACTCAACGATCTCGGTCAAATCCTGCTGTGCCGTGTCCGTCCACAACACCCGATAACGCTTGGCTTCAGCCACGTTGTTTTTGCTGCTTCAACAAAGATGCGCGCAGCGAGTCAAACACCTTGGCTTGCGGGGTGAACCGATTCTTCTGCACATCGGCCTCGCCCTGCACCATCAACTTCAACATCAGAAAAGCATCCTGCTGCGCGCGATACGTCGCATAGTCCTGTACCACCGCACTCGCTGAACCGTTCTGCGTCAGAATGATATTCGCCCCCCCGCGCGTCTCCTGCAACAAACGGCTGGCAGAAGCTTTGAAATCGGTCAGGCTGATAATTTGCTCTTGCATGGCAGGTTACCGAATAAGAACTGAATACGGTCATTTTATCGAAGGGGGAGATAAAGGCAAGAAAACGATTGCCATACTTGTTTGATGTTGAACCCAAGGTGGGAGCGTGGTAAGGTGTTGCCATGCGAGTTATAGCCATCAGCACATTGCGGGAATTTTGGGTGAAGCACCCACAGGCGGAAACGCCGCTGCGCTCATGGTATGCCGACGCAAGCCGCGCGGACTGGAAAACGCCGGCGGACATTAAGGCGACGCATCGCAATGCCAGCTTCGTCGGAAGCAATCGCGTCGTGTTCAACATCAAAGGCAACGATTTTCGACTGATCGTGGCTGTGCATTACAACCGGGGCATGCTGTACATCCGCTTTGTCGGAACCCATGCCGAATACGATGCGATAAACGCGGGAAAGGTATAGCAATGGAACTCAAACCGATTCGGACAAAAGCAGAATACAAAGCCGCCTTGCGCGAGATCGAGGCATTGTTTGATGTGCCCGATAAAACCCCGGAAGCGGACAGATTGGAAGTGCTGGTCATGCTGGTGGAAAAATACGAAGCGCAACACTTCCCCATCCCCGCACCCGACCCCATCGACTTCTTAAACTACGCCATGGAAACGCGCGGGCTGACGCGCAAAGATTTGGAGCAATACATCGGCAGCCGTGGCCGCGTGGCCGAAGTGCTGAACCGCGCCCGACCGCTGACACTGGCCATGATCCGGCGCTTGTCGGAAGGACTAAAACTGCCAGCGGATGTGTTGATCGCGGATTACGAATTGCGTCAGGCCGCCTAAGTCTGCTGAAGCAAAATTGTTGTAATGCAAAACTTGACCCTCGCGGGTTTTTCTCGCGGATTTTCAAATACAAAACGCCCCGACTACGGGGCGTTTTGTTGGGTGATGGCAGGATTGATCGAGAGCGCCCCTTTAGCCTCGCTACGAAATGCGCACCTCGACATGTCTTCCGAGAACATTAGCTGCCGCCTCAATCTGATCGAGTTTAGAGGCGTGGCGCAAATCAAACAAACGGTCAACTTGCGGAGTATGCCAACCCAGGCGGCGGGCAAGCTCGGCTTTCTTGATACCCTGTTCGGTCATCGCCTGATACACCCCCAGCTTGGCGCATTCCAAAGCTGATGGGCGGACAGTTTTTTGACCGCGCAGGGCTTTGCTGGCTAAGGGCAACGGCTTGCGCGCATCAACGTAAAACGACAGCCCGGTTTCCAATGCATCTACAGCCTGACGCAGTGCTTCCGCTTCGTCTGCCCCAAAGGTAATTGCCTCCGGTACATCGGCGAAAGTAACCAATACAGCCCCCTCGTCCGGGGTCAAAGTAACGGGATATTCAAACATATTCTCTCCTTATCATTTCAAGCCAAGCTGGCGTTTAATCGCGGCCTCAAGCCCCTTGCCAAGCTCTGCGGTTCCGTGCATCGGCAATGCGGACTGCTTGCCGTTCAAAAACACCTTCAAATGCGAACCTTTGCCCGGCAGGAAAGTTGCGCCCTGTTGCTCCAGCCATTTTTTCATTTGTTTCGAGTTCATGCTTGGAATGCTAAACACATCTGTTGTGTTTTACAAGCCAAAATTTCCCCTTCGCATCGTATATTTCTACTGCCTATGCCTTGTGACGCTTTGTATCTGCCAAGCAAAACGCCCCGATATGGGGCGCTTTGTTTGGTGATGAGCAGGTATATCGAGACTGACCATATTTCCTGCCCAGACTTACGGTTTGCGGCGTTTGGAGGACAAGTGCTGTTTGCCCTGCACCAGATCCTTGGTCGGAATCCAGCTGCTCTTCGACTTGGGCTTGTCGGTCTGAATGTTCGTGCCCTTGGGGCTGTGTTGAGCCGCCTTGTAGCTCTGAATCGCCGCCAGCAACTGCTCCTGGGTGACCTGAATGCTTGAGTGCTTGACCTTGGGATCAAAGTTGGAGAGCTGTTGCTTGAGGTGAGCCAGCCGGGTGGCGCTGTCGTCCTTGGAGCGCTGCCCCGTCATCATCGCCTGCGCCTCGGAAGAGAGGGTATAGCCACCCTCTGCCTCGGCGATCAGGCCACAAACACCCATGCGCGCAAACGCGTCCACCAGTTTTGACTTGGCCGGAATCTCGCCGTTCTGGGCCATGGCCAGCGCGGTGATGATCTCGTCCAGCGCGGCCGGGCGACGCTTGGCCGCAACGGTGAGGGACAACAGCAGGGCGGCATCGTCGTCGTAAACGGGGTACATGGTGAACCTTTGCAGAGTTAGCGTGCGTCCGAGACGGACTTGAGGGCGAGAGTGTAATGGATGCGGGTCGGTGAGGCGGGTGAATCGGTAGCCTTTGCCACAGTTTCCATGGTCTGACGGGGGTGATGATTGTTGCGGTGCAGGGCTTTCAGGCGTACTTCGATGTCCTGGTATCTCCAAAAATAAATCTGTCCCCTTTTCTGTTTTTCTGTTTTGATTATTTCGCTTATTGTTTGTCCCGATTATTGTTTGAATTCGCGAAATGAACGTCAGATTACGGCAGCGACTCTCATGTTGGTTTGAACACCATCCAATAAAGATTGCCCAAGGGGAGCAATACTGCAACGATTCCGCAGACGTACCAATATCTGTTCAACCGCCAATAAGCCGCCGGTATCTCGGTATCGGCAGCAAAATCACGAGCCAGCCGGGCTTGCTTTATCTGTACGGGAATCAGGATAAACAACCAGATCAGGCCGGATGCCATAAACAATACGCGCCCCCAGGTGAGCCATCGAATACTCCATGAGTCCGTCATCAGCACATAGGCTATGAAATCACCGCTGGCGACAATGAGTACCGCGCCAGGGAGCGTAAACAGGTAATCCGTCAACGTCACCTGCCGCTGCGCAAAGGAGATGACGAGGGGATTCCGGGTGCGATTAGCCATCCCTTTCCACCAAGCTGTAACAGTGATATTCCCCAGCAGCAAAATTGCGCCGAAAATGTGGATTGATTTCAGCAACTCGTAACTCATGATGTCCCCCGGATATATTGACTGGGAGAAGAAATTACTCGCTGCCCTCTTGTGTGTCATTCACATTTGGTAACGCCAGAGTACGGCGCAAGCGGCTGAGCGACTGAGGGGTAATTCCGAGATAAGAGGCAACATAATGTTGTGGAGCTACACGAAGCAGTACGGGACTCTCGTTGAGCAACTGCTCATAGCGCGACTTTGCTGGCAGGGTAAGAAGCGACAGAACCCTGTGGTGGGTATGATGGTAGGCAAGGTCTGAAATCAGGCGGCCTACATTTGCCCAAAACAGGTTTTGGGCAAATAGCTGTTCGACATCCGACTTTTTGATGGAGATTATCTCTACGCCAGTCAGGGCTTCTATGCATAGCCGACTCGGCTCGCCCTGTGTAAAGCTTGCGTAATCGATGACGAAGCGGTTCTTCATGTTTGCCCCTGGCTCGTTGAAATGCAGTGACCAGGTAAAGTCTTTACCTTTCTCGTCCAGCAGATAGGAGCGAACCAAACCAGAAATCAGGAAGCGCACTCGGTCGCAAACTGCACCTGTCCTTTGGATCACGTCTCCCGGCTCGTACTTTTCAGGAATCAGCAGATCGGCGCAGCGTTGCCAGTCGTCATCCGAAACATCGGACAATGTGGATAGGAAGGCCCTGAAGGCATCTTTCCCTGATGCTGTCATGTCATCTGCCATCTCGATACCGCCCGAACAATTTCGATACGAAATTCGACACTTCCACTTTCCCGCCCTGGATGCAGTGACTCTCGATGATTGCCAGCGGTTGAGTACGGTTCATAATCAGGCCACAAACACCCATGCGCGCAAACGCGTCCACCAGTTTGGATTTGGCCGGAATCTCGCCGTGCTGGGCCATGGCCAGCGCGGTGATGATCTCGTCCAGCGCGGCCGGGCGACGCTTGGCCGCAACGGTGAGAGACAACAGCAGGGCGGCATCGTCGTCGTAAACGGGGTACATGGTGAACCTTTGCAAAGTTGGCGTGCGTCCGGGAGGGACTTGAGGGCGAGAGTGTAATGGATGCGGATCGGTTAAGGCGGGTAACCGGTAGCCTTTGCCACAGTTTCCATGGCCTGACGCGGGTGATGATTGTTGCGGTGCAGGGCTTTCAGGCTTACTTCGACGTTCTGGTATTGGTGCTCAATATAATTGGTTATGGCGAAGATCGGCGCGATCTGTGCACCGCGCTCGGCGGGGAGGCGTTTAGTACACTGAAAAGAAGAAGCCCGGCGATGCCGGGTTTTTTTCATGGAAAGTATTTCGATGCTGCCCCCATTAGCTTTATAAGGGTCTTCTCGCTTGCACTGCTGCGGCAATCGATTGGATTTGCGTGTACCACGCAACGAATTGAGCCCTAGTCTTTGTGAGATAAAAATTCCTCACATCATCATGCTCTGGAGGACTCAAATTCGCATAGAGATCACGCAGATCATTGGCCTCGGTTACAAGCAAAGGGACAAGCTTGGTAAACTTATGAAAGTCAGATATTTGAAGCATTTTTGGCTTGTATTGATGACGTTGCTCGTTAAACACAAACGCGTTATTCAGTCTTTCAATAAGACGTCGCATTAGTCCAGATACTTTTTCTTTTTGTTCTGGAGTTGGTTCAATAGCTTGATTGAGAATTGAATCGATTGATGTGCAAAGGACTGCCCATTGTTCGGTATATTCAGTTACCGTAGCGCAGTCCTCAAGTACCTGAACGGATAATCTCGATTCAAGGCCTGAACGGTTCAGTGTTGTTTGCAAGTTAATGAAGAAATCCCAATTGTGCGTAAGGATAATTATTTGTGTATTAGGCTGAGTGCGTACCAAGTTTCGCAACCGCTCGGCAAGGTTGGATACATTGTTGTAATCAAAGCTGGTTACGGGATCATCGAATACTAGTATTTGATGTGGCGTTAGTGAGGCTTCGCACATAAAAACAGCTAATGCATGAACTTTTTGTTCACCTTCGCTAAATACTCGATGAACATGGTCGTCACCAACAAGCGGAGAAACAACGATTTCTTGTTGTGCCCCAATGCTTTTTAGATGCACCCCCATTTGCTGCATTGATGCTCCGCATAGAAGTTGATATTCAGCATCTAGCCGTTGTTCGAACGCATCTCGAACAAGTTCTGTATGTGCTTCACGCCCTTTTCTGGTTAATGATGAATAAAGATTTGTGAAGTTATACGAACCTAATGATGTCCATGCTGGATTTTGTTGGCGCGCTTGAGTGCAAGTGTCAATTAGCTGCTGCCTCATAGGACTAACTGTCGCACAAATTGTTAGTTGCTCAATCTCTTGCTGAAGTCTCCCGATTTGGTTGGCTAGTGCCTGCCTATCGGCTTGAGCCATAGAAATAGTTTGAGAGTGGTTAGTCCTGACCTGTGTTATTGCTCCCAAATATTGGCTGAGTTCGCCGATACGTTGATACCCTGAAATTAGAGTTTGAGTAATTGTGCTGGATGTTTCCGGCATTGACTGGATGATTACGGAAATAAGTTCACTTAGTGATGCGATAAATCCATCCCTGAAGTGCCTTTGACATGAACTGAAATCACCAAGCACAAAGTTGCGCACGAACTCAATTCTGCGCGTGAATTGTGCAAACTCAAGTTCAATCGCACTCGCTTCCTGTTGAAGTGTTGAATGAAGGTAGTTGTGATAGTGAATAAAGATTTCAACTGCATTGTCATCCAAGTTTTGGAAGCAAAGAGGGCATTGGCTTGTGCCAGAGATTGCTGCTGATAAGTCAATAACAGCGGCTGCTGATGAAATAAGAGCAAGTTGGCGGTGAGAATCAACTTGTGAGGGAATGGTGCGCCGCGACAGCTCTGTTAGCGCGGCCTGCTTTTGTATAAGGCTTGTATGCAGTGCAGCAATTTGTGGAAGGGGGGCTGCCTGAGCAAACTGTATGAACTGCAATATTTTTGCTTCGAGTTGTGCTAACAGCACATTCTCGGTCTGCATTGACCTTAAGCCTTCTTCAGTACTGGCTGCTTGAAAATGAGCAAGCTGTCGTCTATGTTCATCAAGTTCTTCTGCCATGGTAGTAGTAAATTCAGGCAGATCATAAACGTAACTCTCGAGTGCTTGTATGTTGGTTGGTGACCAGCTTGCAAAAGGTTCATTCGTTAACGTTACTGACTGGGCCAGCATTGCTTTAATTTGATTAATTCTGGACTGCAAAAGTTGCTTTTCTGTGGTTATTCGATTGCTCGCATATCGCTGAAAATTTTGTGCGATGGTTCGAGCATAATCAAAAACCTCTAAACGAAATACAACCACCTCTACAGCGGCATCTGGTTCGAGCGTACCGGTGGCATGTCGAATGGCAACTGTTGAATCAAAATATTTGATGGCATCACTTCTTGTTCCATAGCCAAGAAGTTGAGTCCACGTAATATCGGATGGAGTATTGCGAAGTCTATATTTGAATGATGGTGTTGTTCGAGGCGGTGATGTTCGTGCATTGTGTATTGGTGTATTTGGTGCTTCCCTGTTGGCTAGAATCTTTAGTGCTTGGCATATGCTCGACTTGCCGGAGCCATTGCGACCGAAGACCAACGTTACTTGCTTGTCTAATTGTAAGTTCAAGCTTGGGGTTAGTTTCTTGAAGCCACCAAAGTCAAACAATCTTTCTAGGAAGATCGGAGCAGGTGGTGTGGGATTTCCCGCAGTTGTGAAACTAGGCGTTGCCGCTGTTGGCACAAATGGCTGAAGCCCTAGGTACATATTCCACAATTGGCTAAGTTGCTCATCTGAAATTTGCTGCCCTGTATTGGAGATTGCCATGTCGCATAAAGCATGAAACCACGCTTCGTTGAGTGCATTGCGAAGTTCGATTAGGTATCCAGTGGCATCGGAATAGCGGGACATAATTTATCGACCTGTTCGATTAAATACAAAAACAATTGGAGTCGGACTGGCTCCATTGATCTTTAATTACCTTAGATTTCTTTGTCAGCTCGGGAAATCATCAAGCTTTTTGGTTTTGCAAGTTCACAGAATTCTTCTGCAGAGTACTTCATTGCCAATGCGGCCAAGCCGCTCGCAATCAGCGGTAAGCCGATCCGAAAATCTCCCAGTGCGGAAATGGCTGCCGCAGAGAAATAGCCTTCATCGAAAACTTTTGGAATCCTTTTTGACCAAAGCTTATAGATTGGGCTTGTAGATTTGCAAAACGTCTTCCAGGCAATTCTTCTTAGCAAAGCGAACGTTATGCGCCCAATATTCTTTGGCTGCTCAGCCTTTTCTGGTGAAGGGAGCATTTTTCTATCTGGGGGAGGCAATTGTTGAATGGAAAAAGTCCTGACATCACTGAGAAGACGCAAACCATCAGTAGGTACGCTATTGCCTAAGAATGTGAGTATTTCGTCATCTGAGTTGTATTGGAGCAATAGAATTGCTTTAGCTTCTACCTCTTTCGCGTTAAGTACTACATCTCCGGTATCGATTAGTTCCGCGAGAATGCACTCTTCCTCAATCCGCGAAATGAAACGTTTTTGAAACTGATGACGAGTTCGGTCGGAAGTGATGTTGTTTATATTGCTAATTACCTCACGAACAATTATCTTTGAATCGACGATTCTTTTTTGGCGCAGTAACGAAACCGCAAGTAGTGCACTCGCCTCAAGATATAGTCGGGTCGACGGGGCAGACAATTTTCGGATGCCAATCAATCCGGTTTCTGCATACTTGAGTCGGTTAGCATCAACACATGCTTCGAAGGCCCAGAGCTTTGCCCGAAGCAGACGATGATGTGACCGATCATCAGGGAATAGTGCTTGGATTTGCGCGGCAATCTCTATTGCGGTTTCCGGTTCCGCTTGGGCGACGGCCTTGCGCAAGCTCGCCTCAAGTGGGCGTAAGGTGGTCAGTTGGTATTCATGTAGTTTTGTCATGGAAGTGAACCAAATAGTTTTGCTGGATAGGACAGGCTACTCTTGGTGCGACACGTACTAAGAATGAGTTGTGAAAGTAAAAAAAGAACTTCTCCTTATTTGAACAAGTCGTGAAAAAAGCAGGACAGAGCATGGTTTCTTTTCAGTCATCACTTCAACCCCACCCCCAACCAAGCATCCGAAGTCAGCGGCCTCTTCAGCGTGGGCAGCGTCTCTTCCAGCCAAGCCAGCGCCAGTTTTTCTTTCTCGCCCCACATCTCTTCGCCCAATCCCTTTTTCATCATCTGTATCGGTGCGCTGCCCTTGACCATGTTGTCCCAGAATTCTTCGGTGCTGCCGGTGGGGAAGGCTTTGGTGACGCTGCGTATTTCGATGTTGCGGAATCCGGCTTCTTCCATTTCTTGTTTGAAGCGTTCGGGGTTTTCCAGTGTGGTGACGGAGCGTTGCGGTTGCGGCAGGTCGGGCTTGATGGCGCGCAGTGCGCCGAACATGGTCATCATCGCGG
>JAGVNQ010000042.1 GCA_020053195.1 Sideroxydans sp. | reverse complement strand
CGCCACGCGCTGCTGTTCGCCGCCGGAAAGGTGTTTGGGTAAATGGTGGCTGCGCGCGCTCAGGCCGACTTGTTGCAAAGAAATTTCGGCGCGCTGGCGCGCATCTTTTGCACCGGCCAGCTCCAGCGGTAGCATGATGTTTTCCAACGCGTTTAACGCTGGCAACAATTGGAACGACTGGAACACGAAGCCCGCCAATTCGCCGCGCAACCGGGCGCGTCCGTCTTCGTCCAGTGCGAATAGGTCTGTGCCGTGCAGCCTCACGCTGCCGCTACTCGGCACGTCCAGCCCGGCCAGCAATCCGAGCAGCGTGGATTTTCCCGAGCCGGAAGCACCGACGATGGCCAAGCTCTCGCCCGCTTCCACCTGAAACGTCACGTCGTGCAAAATGGTGAGCGGGCTATCGCCGCTTAACACTTGCTTGGTAAGCCCCTCTGCTTGCACAATCGCTGCCATGAATATCGTCAACTCCTCAATTTGTTCAGGTTTCGTCATTCCCGCGAACGCGGGAATCCGGGTCAAGCCCGGAATGACGATTTTGTTTTTCGTTTTGCTGCTCGCCTTGTCTTTTACCGCGCAGGCCGCGAACACCATTCTCGTGTTCGGCGACAGTTTATCAGCCGGATACGGAATTGCGCGCGACGATTCGTGGGTGAATTTATTGCAGCGCGAATTAAAAATATCCCACCCGCAGTTTGAAGTGGTGAACGCCAGCATCAGCGGCGAAACCACGGCGGGCGGGCTGCGCCGCATAGCCAAAGCGTTGCAGCAACACCAGCCATCAGTGGTGATTCTGGAATTGGGCGCAAACGACGGGCTGCGCGGCGGCAAGGTCACCGAAACCGAAAAGAACCTGCACCAACTCATTGTGCAGATCAAAAAATCCAAAGCCAAAGTGCTGCTGCTCGGCATCCAGTTGCCGCCCAACTACGGGCTGTTTTACGCCAAACAATTCCGCGCGATGTATCCCAAGTTGGCGAAGCAACATAAAGTCGCGCTGCTGCCGTTTATGCTTGAGGGCATAGAGCCAGAACAATTCCTGGCCGACAACCTGCACCCGAATGCTGAAGGTCAACCGCGCATCCAACAAAACGTGCTGCAATCCCTTGAGCCGCTGCTGCCACGATAAATTTGTTTACTACCGAAGATGCCACCGCGCTGCTTTGTTCCCTCGCCCGCTTGCGGGAGAGGGTTAGGGAGAGGGTAAGTCAATGAAGGAACTTCACGTTCCAATACGCACCCTCTCCCCCAGCCCCTCTCCCGCAAGCGGGCGAGGGGAGGAAAATAAATTTACTTTGCCTTTACTACGCTGATGCCCAACCACCTCATCCACGAAACCAGCCCCTACCTGTTGCAGCACGCCGACAACCCGGTGGACTGGCATCCGTGGAACGCCGCGACCTTGCAGCTCGCGCGCGATCTGGACAAACCCATTCTGCTTTCCATCGGCTACTCCGCCTGCCATTGGTGTCACGTCATGGCGCACGAATCGTTCGAAGATGAAGCCGTTGCGGCGCTGATGAACGAACATTTCATCAACATCAAAGTGGATAGAGAAGAACGCCCCGACCTCGACCAGATTTACCAGAACGCGCATCAACTGCTGGCGCAACGCGGCGGCGGCTGGCCGCTGACCATGTTTTTGTCGCCCGACGGCACGCCGTTTTACAGCGGCACCTATTTCCCCAAACAAGCGCGTTACAACCTGCCCGCCTTCCCCGCGCTGCTGCAACACGTCGCACAAGTATTTGCCGCGAACCGCAAGCAGCTTGCCGAAGAAGGTAAACAACTGGTGGCGGCGCTGGCATACAACCAGCCGCAACTTGGAGAAGGCGGCTTTACCCTAAACGCCGCCCCCATCCGGCTTGCGCTGCAACAGCTATCCGCCAGTTTTGACGAAGCGCATGGCGGCTTCGGCGGCGCACCAAAATTCCTGCACCCGGCGGAACTTGCTTTGTTGTTGCGCGCCCGCGATCTCCGCTCGCAACATATCGCGCGCCACACTTTGCGCCAGATGGCGAACGGCGGCTTGTACGACCAACTAGGCGGAGGCTTCTGCCGCTACAGCGTGGATGCGCGCTGGGACATTCCGCATTTTGAAAAAATGCTGTACGACAACGGCCTGCTGCTCGGTCTGTATTGCGACGCATGGTTGAGCAGCGGCGAGCCGCTGTTCGCGCGCGTGGTGCAACAGACCGCTGGCTGGGTGATGCGCGAGATGCAGAGCGAACACGGCGGATATTTCTCATCACTGGATGCCGACTCGGAACATGAAGAAGGCAAATATTACGTGTGGCAGCGCAATGAAATCCGCGCACTGTTGAGCGCAGACGAATACGCGCTCGTCGCACCTTTTTACGGTTTGGACAGCGCGCCGAATTTTGAAAATCAGACCTGGCATTTGCGCGTGACACAACCCTTAAACGAACTCGCGCCGAAACTGCACCTCAGCGAAGAGCAAGCATTGGCGGGCCTCGCGGCGGCACAGGCAATATTATTTGTCGCGCGCGAACAACGAATCCGCCCCGGACGCGACGAAAAAATCCTCGCCAGTTGGAACGGGCTGATGATCGCGGGCATGGCGAAAGCGGCGCGCACTTTTTCACGAGAGGATTGGTTGCGTTCGGCGCAACAAGCCATGGATTTTGCGCGCGACACCTTGTGGCAAAACGGCAAATTATTCGCCACGCACAAAGACGGCAAAACACATTTAAACGCCTATCTGGACGACCACGCTTTCCTGCTAAATGCCGCGCTGGAATTGCTGCAAACCGAATTTCATTCCACCGATTTCAAGTTTGCGCTGTTGCTCGCAGATGCCTTGCTGGAACGTTTTGAAGATTGGGGTAATGGCGGTTTTTTCTTCACCAGCCACGACCACGAAGCGCTGATCCAGCGCAACAAAACCGGACAGGACAACGCCACCCCAAGCGGCAACGGCATCGCCGCGCAAAGTTTGTTGCGCTTGTCGGTTTTGACGGGAGAGCTGCGTTACGCGGAGGCGGCGGAGCATTGCCTGAAATTGTTTTTCCCGGCGATGCAACAATCCGCCAGCCAGTTTGCCAGCTTGTGTGTTGCGTTGGATGAAACCTTGCAACCGCCGTCGCTGCTGGTGTTGTGCGGCGCGGAAGCTGAAGTGTGGCGAACGGCGGTAGCGGCAAAATATCGGCCGGAGTTGATGTTGATTGTGTTGCGCGGCGACGAAACCGGATTGCCGTTGCCGCTGGCAAAACCGCGCAGCGAAAACACCAGCGCGTGGCTGTGTCGCGGCACGGTTTGTTTGCCGCCGATTAGCGGTCTTGATGAATTACTCGCCGAACTTGCCTGAAAAAAACAAAAGCAAAAACTGTTAGCCACAGAGGCCACAGAGCACACAGAGAAAACCAGCACCGACTATCTCTGTGTGCTCTGTGGTAAGTGTTTTTTTAATCAGATAATCCATTTGAGCCGAATCTGCTCCTTCCCCCCTTGCAGGGGGAAGGTTGGGATGGGGGTAGAGTAGTGAAACAGTCACGTTTCT
>JAGVNQ010000318.1 GCA_020053195.1 Sideroxydans sp. | reverse complement strand
CGATCTCCCCTCGCCCGCAGGCGGGAGAGGGGTTGGGGTGAGGGGCGTTGAGTTGTAAATAATTTTGTTGTAGCGCACAGACCCTCATCCCCAGCCCTTCTCCCGCCTGCGGGAGAAGGGAGCTTCAAGCCACCGTCACCTTGCCATCCAGATACACATCCTGAATCGCATTCAATAGTTGCACACCTTCCGCCATCGGTTTCTGGAACGCTTTGCGCCCGGAGATCAGCCCCATGCCGCCTGCGCGTTTGTTGATGACGGCGGTGCGCACGGCTTGTTGCAGGTCATTCTTGCCGGATTCGCCGCCGGAGTTAATCAGCCCCGCGCGCCCCATGTAGCAGTTCGCCACTTGGTAGCGCACGAGGTCGATGGGGTGGTCGGTGGTGAGTTCGCTATACACTTTGGAACTGGTTTTGCCGAATTTGATGGCGTTGTAGCCGCCGTTGTTCTCGGCCATTTTTTGTTTGACGATGTCGGCGTTGATGGTGACGGCGAGGTGGTTGGCTTGTCCGGTGAGATCGGCGGAAACGTGGAAATCTTTTTCTGCGGTCTTGAACGCGGGGTTGCGCAGATAAGCCCACAAGATGGTGGCCATGCCCAGGCTGTGCGCGTGTTCGAAAGCTTCGGATACTTCCATGATCTGGCGGCGCGATTGTTCCGAGCCGTAGAAAATTGTCGCGCCCACCGCCACCGCGCCCATGTCGAATGCCTGATCCACGCTGGCGAAAATCGTCTGGTCGTAGATGTTGGGATAGGTCAACATTTCGTTGTGGTTGATCTTCACGATGAACGGAATTTTGTGCGCGTACTTGCGTGCGACGGAGCCCAGCACGCCCAGCGTGGAAGCCACGCCGTTGCAGCCGCCTTCGATGGCGAGCTTGACGATGTTCTCGGGATCGAAATACATCGGGTTGGGCGCGAACGATGCGCCGCCGGAATGCTCCACGCCCTGATCAACGGGTAGCAGCGAGAGATAGCCGCTGTTTGCCAGCCGCCCCTGTCCGTACAAGGCTTGCATGCTGCGCAACACGCCGGTCTTGCGGTCTTTCATCGCCACCACTCTGTCCACATAATCCGGCCCCGGCACATGCAGTGTCTCTTTCGGAATACCAACACAGCGGTGGTTCAACAGGTTATCTGCTTCTTCGCCCAGCAATTGCACGATGTTCGTCATATTGTTCTCCTTGGAAAGTTGCACGGAATGGCGGAGCAATGTTACTCCGCCCTGTATAATTTTGTCCTTCGTAATTGAATGAGCAAAGCAATGCATCAAACAGTGGGCAGCAGCGTCACCAGTCCCAAAGATTGGTATCAGACAGCATGTAAAAAATCCGGTTTCGTGTGTGATGCGGGGCAGATGGCCGCGCTGGACGAACTGGAAGTGCCGTGGCAACAAATGCTGGAATTCAAAACCCGGCGCGACCAGTTTCTCGGGCGCAGTTTGCTTAGCCCCGATGCGCCCAAAGGCTTGTATCTGTGGGGCGGCGTGGGCAGCGGAAAAACTTTTTTGATGGACGGTTTTTATCACTGCGTGCCCTACCGCCGCAAACGCCGTATCCACTTCCACCACTTCATGCTCGAAGTGCATCACGAGCTGAAACAGCTCGCGGGCGAGGATGATCCGTTGCTGGCCTTGGCCGATAAAATCGAACGCTCCACGCGCCTGCTGTGCTTGGACGAATTTCACGTGGACGACATCGCCGATGCGATGATCCTCGGGCGTTTGCTGGAGGCCTTGTTCGAGCGCGGCGTGGTGTTGCTCACCACCTCCAACTACGCGCCGGACGCGCTATACCCCAACGGTTTGCAGCGCCAGAATTTTTTGCCCGCCATCGACTTGCTTCAGCGCGAACTGAAAGTGCTGCATCTGAACAGCGACACCGACTACCGCATGCTGCAAATGGCGCGCGATCCGATCTTCATGTTGAGCGACGATGCGCAAACCGGCAAGCAGATGCTGTCGTTGTTCCAGCGCCTCACCGCCAATACGCAAGACAGCGCGGATTTTGTGCAAGTGCGCAACCTCAAAATCCCGGTCAAACATTTGGCGCGCGAAGTGGTGTGGTTCGACTTCAAAGTGCTGTGCGGCGGCAACCACGACCAGTCCGATTATTTGGAAATCGCCCACCGTTTTCCGACCATATTCGTTTCCGATATACCGCGCTTCAGCGCCGACAATGGCGCAGAAGCCAGACGCTTCACCTGGCTGATCGACGTGTTGTACGACAACCACGTCAAACTCGTGGCTTCGTTTGAAAGCGCATTAAACGAGCTTTACGCAGCAGGCCGACACGACAGCGAATCCCAACGCATCGCCAGCCGCCTGATCGAAATGCAAACGAGACGTTATCTGGAACTACCGCACCGCAGTCGCGGCGTGAGCTTGACCGCGCAGGTCGCGTGATGAGCCCCAACCTCAAACAAGCCCTGCTGCGCCCCGTGTACCTCGTAGTCTTGCTGGGATTGCTGGTGGCCTCGCTCAAAGTCGTGGTCGGCTGGTGGCACGGCGAACTCTCGCTGAGCGAAGACGGCAACTGGTTCTGGCTCACTTTGTTCCCCCTGCTGCTGGCCGTGTGGTGGCGCTACTTCTCTATCTTCGGCTGCAAAGATCCGGCGTGTTTGTTGCCGGAAGACAAAGACAAATAATTCAGAACCACAACTGCCCGAAGATGCCCGTCAATAGGCGATCTACAGCAGGTGCATGTGCCGGATCGCCTATTGACGCGCCTCGCGGGGCAGGTGGCTTGAAAGAATCGTTGCATTACCCAATTTGTCGTAACGTGTTTGGTGCTATAGTTTTTTGCAATCTGGATAACCGAGGAGAATGAACATGCGTGCAATTTGGATTTTTATGCTGACTGTGCTGTTGAGCGGTTGCGGCTACAACGATTTTCAGGCGAACGACGAACAGGTCAAGGCCGATTGGGCGGAAGTGCTGAACCAGTACCAGCGCCGCTTCGATTTGGTTCCCAATCTGGTCGAAATCGTCAAGGGGGCTGCTGCCCAGGAAAAAGATATTCTCGTTGGCGTTACCGAGGCGCGCGCCAAGGTCGGCAGCATTCAGGCCACGCCAGAACTGATCAATGACCCGAAAGCGTTTGCGCAATTCAACGCCGCGCAGGGTGAACTGTCCTCGGCACTTTCGCGTCTGATGGTGGTTGTTGAGAGCTATCCGCAGCTCCAGTCGATCGCCGGCTATCGCGATTTGCAGGCACAACTGGAAGGCACGGAAAACCGCATCACCGTGGCGCGCAAACGCTACATCGAAGCTGTGAAGAGCTACAACGTGCTGGCGCGTTCTTTCCCCACCAATTTGACCGCGATGATGTTCAGCTACGAAGTCAAACCTTCGTTCACGGTGGAAGATGAGAAGGCTATGTCGAAAGCGCCGACTGTGAATTTTGGCGCGCCCAAGGCAGCACCGGCAAAGTAACAATGTAGGGTGGATAAGCGAAGCGCATCCACCGTTGACATGTTCCGGTGGATGCGCTGCGCTTATCCACCCTACGATTTGTTTGCAAACAAATGAAAAATAATTGGCTTAGGTTTCTTCTGCTCACGCTGCTGCTCTGCGGCACTGCGCATGCAGAAGTGGTCGTGCCCAAACTCACGCAGCGCGTCACCGATCTCACCGCCACGCTGGATGCCGCGCAGACGCAGGCGCTGGAGGCGCGTCTCGCGGCGTTTGAATCCGGTAAAGGTTCGCAGATCGCGGTGCTGATTGTGCCCACCACGCAGCCGGAGGAGATCGAGCAATTCAGTATTCGCGTCGTTGAGGCATGGAAGTTGGGGCGCAAAGGCGTGGATGACGGGGTGTTGCTGCTGATCGCCAAGGATGACCGCAAGTTGCGCATCGAGGTCGGCTATGGGCTGGAAGGTGCGCTGAACGATGCGACGGCGAAGCGCATTGTGGCCGAGGTCATCACGCCGTATTTCAAGCGCGGCGAATTTTATGCGGGCATTGATGCGGGGGTGACTTCCATTATCAAGGTGGTGGAAGGCGAAGCCTTGCCGCCGCCGTCGCCGCAATCGCAGTCCGGCAACGGTTCCAGCGATTTTGAAAATATGCTGGGCGCGGGCTTCGTTATTTTTATGATGGGCAACATTATTTTGCGCCAGTTGCTGGGGCGCTTGCCCAGCGGGCTGATTGTCGGCGGATTGATAGGCGGTTTGGTCTGGGTGACATTGTTCTCGCTGGCTTGGGCGGCGGTGCTGGGCGTTGTGGCTTTTGTGTTTTCGCTATTGTTCGGCATGAGCAGCAAAGGCTCATCTTTCACTTCCGGCAGGGGAGGTTGGGGCGGTGGCGGCGGAGGAAGCTGGGGTGGCGGCGGTGGGGGTGGCGGTTTCAGTGGCGGAGGCGGCGGCTTCGGCGGCGGCGGCGCTTCGGGAGGGTGGTAATGAACATCAAAAGAATTATCAAACATCTTTCCATCAGCCAGGCGACCTTGCGCCGCGCTTTTCCGCGCGACGCGTTGAACAACATCGAACGCGCCATCGCCGAAGCGGAACAAACCCACGCCGGACAAATTCGTTTCGCGGTCGAGCACGCGCTGGACTTGTCGCCGCTGCTGCGCGGCCAAACCGCGCGCGAACGCGCCATCGAAGTGTTTTCCAACTTGCACGTGTGGGATACCGAGCACAACAACGGTGTGCTGATTTATTTGCTGCTGGCTGACCACGATGTGGAAATCGTCGCGGATAGAGGCGTTCACGGCAAACTCGGTCAGGCCGTGTGGGAACAGGTGTGTCAGGAAATGGAAGCCGCGTTCCGGCGGGGTAATTTCGAGCAAGGAGTCATCGCTGGCGTGCGTGGCGTGGGCGCGCATCTGGCGCAGCATTACCCGCAGGTGGGCGTTGATAAAATCAACGAACTGCCGGATCAGGCGGTGATGTTGTGAAAGCGCAAATTTTAGTTAACCGTCATTCCGGCGCAGGCCGGAATCCAGTAAATTCAAATATCCCGCGAAGCGGGCACAATACCGATGTTGACCCGCGTTCGCGGGGGATTTTTTATTCATCTGGATTCCGGCCTGCGCCGGAATGACGGGCATGTCCATCGAAACTGAACTCAAGTTACACATCACCCCAGAGCATCTGCAAAAGCTCAAGCGCCATCCCTTCCTGCGCTCACTCTCCGCCACCCGCGCCCGCACGCTCAAATTACACAGCATTTATTACGACACCGCCGATCTAGAACTGTGCCAGCGCGCGATGGCGTTGCGGCTGCGCCGCGTCGGCACGCAATGGCTGCAAACCTTGAAAGGCGGCGGGCAGGTGAGCGCGGGGCTGCATCAGCGCAACGAGTGGGAAATGCCGGTGTCGTCCGAGCAATTGGATTTTGAGGCGCTCAAACAAAGCGGCGGCGAATTGCCCAGCGGCGTACAGAAGCGTTTGCAGCCGGTGTTCGTCACCGAGTTTTCGCGCAGCATCCGCTTGGTGAATTACGAAGGCGCGGAGATCGAACTGTGTATGGACAGCGGCGAAATCCGCGCCGGACAATCGAGCTGTCCGATTTCGGAAGTGGAACTCGAACTCAAATCCGGTGAACCGCAGCAACTGTTCAAACTCGCGCTGGCTTTGCTCGACATCGTGCCGCTGCAAGTGGAGCACACCAGCAAAGCGGAATACGGCTATTTGCTGTTCACCGCCGCCAATCCCTCGGTCAGCAAAGCCAAGTTTCCGCCGCTAAAAAAATCCCAGTCCATCGCCAGCGCCCTGCAAAGTTTGATCGCCGCCTGTTTGTCGCATGTGCAGTCCAACGTGCCGGGCGCGTTGCTCAAGTTGGATCAAGAATATCTGCATCAGGTACGCGTCGGCTTGCGCCGCTTGCGCGTGGTGTTGTCCATCGCGCAACGTTTTCACGCCGATGCCGAACTGGCGGCCTTGCGCGGAGAGGTGGCGACGCTGTGTGTGGAGCTGGGGCGCTCGCGCGAATGGGACGTGTTCGTCACGCAGACTTTAGCGCCCATCTGCACCCGTTTGCCGGAACACGCCGGGCTGCGCGAGGTGTTGGCCGTGAGCGAACGCGCGCGCAAAAAACAACATGCCGGAATGGAAACTAGCCTCGCTTCGCAGGATTTTCAGCGCCTGCTGCTGCGCTTCGGCGCGTGGATGCACGGTGTCGAAGTGCAGGCGACGGAAACTACGTTGGCCCAATTCGCCGCGCAAACGCTGGCGCGGCGCAACAAGTCGGTGTTCAAACACGGCAACGCATTGGTCGGCGAAGATGCCGCGCAATTGCACGCGCTGCGCATCGCCTGCAAAAAACTGCGCTACAGCACTGAAATGTTCGCCAGCCTGTTTGCCGACGGCAACCGCAAACAATATGAAGATTCGTTGTCGGACTTGCAAGATATTCTGGGCACGCTCAACGACCTCGCTGTGGCGCATAGACTGTTGGGCCAACTGGACACCCCCGCCCGCCACGAAACCCTCGCCCTGATACGCGGCTGGATGGAACACGACTACGCCGGGCGCGTCGCCGAATTCGGCAAAGCGTGGAAACACTTCGAGGCGCAAAAAGGGTTTTGGGGCTAAACATAGTCATATCAACCCCTTTGGCATCTTTAGCTCTCATATTAAGGAAGCCAGTTGCTTGCGGTTAATACATCTTGAGCCTATCCCCCAATAAAGGGTAGAATGCCGCACTTTTTAATTGGAGAGAGAAGTCAATGTCTATTACCGCCGCTCAAAAATCGCAAATCGTGGCCGACTATCAACGTGCCCAGGGCGATACCGGCTCCCCTGAAGTACAAGTTGCCCTGATGACCGCTCGTATCAACGATCTGACCGGTCATTTCAAAGAACACAACAAGGATCACCACTCGCGTCGTGGCCTGTTGCGCTTGGTGAGTCGCCGCCGCAAGCTGCTGGACTACCTGAAAAGCAAGAACGAAGTCGCTTACAAAGAGCTGATCCAGCGCCTGGAATTGCGCAAGTAACAAGGTTTGATTGAGCGGGTCGCGTAGGCGACCCGCTTCGTTTTGCATGTCATTTCAATATGCTGGCAACTCTGCCACGCATATACTTTGGAGATCGCTATCTTGAGTCACTATAAAAAAACACTGAGCTACGGCAACCATCAATTGACGCTGGAAACCGGCGAAATCGCCCGTCAATCCAGCGGTGCTGTTATAGCCAGTCTGGGCGATACCGTGGTGCTGGTCACCGTGGTGGGGCGCAAAGATGCCAAACCCGATCAGGATTTTTTCCCGCTGACTGTGGATTATCAAGAGCGCACTTATGCTGCGGGCAAGATCCCCGGCAGCTTCTTCAAGCGTGAAGGCCGCCCCAGCGAAAAAGAGATTTTGACCTCGCGTCTGATCGACCGTCCGCTGCGTCCGCTGTTCCCCGAAAGTTTTTATAACGAAGTGCAGATCGTGGCGATCGTGATGTCGTCCGACCCGCAAATCGATGCCGACATCGTTTCCATGATCGGCGCTTCCGCCGCCTTGGCGATTTCCGGTATTCCGTTCGACGGCCCTATCGGTGCGGCGCGCGTGGGCTATGCCAATGGCCAGTATTTGTTGAACCCGACCAAGGATGAACTGGTCACTTCGGAAATGAACCTCGTCGTCGGCGGTACTTCCAAAGCAGTGTTGATGGTGGAATCCGAGGCGCAACAACTGTCCGAAGAAATCATGCTGGGCGCGGTAGTGTTCGGTCATGACCAGATGCAAGTTGTGATTAACGCCATCATCGGGATGGCGAA
>JAGVNQ010000115.1 GCA_020053195.1 Sideroxydans sp. | reverse complement strand
GGTGCATGGGTCGCTGCTGTCGTTGGCGTTGTTGTTCAGCAAATAATTTTTTAAATGCCATCTTGCCCGCAAGGCAGTAAATACGGACATCTACAGGCAGTGCATAACGTAGATCGCCTATCCATGCGCCTTCCCGGGTAGGTGGCAAATTAATCATTCCCTCTCCCGTGTACGGGAGAGGGTTAGGGTGAGGGTTGTTGAGTTGTAACCAAACTATCTGGTACGCACAGACCCTCATCTCCAACCCTTCTCCCGCCTGCGGGAGAAGGGAGTTGTCATCAGGAGTAAATTGAAATGATCGGAAGACTCAGCGGCATCTTGTTGGAAAAGAATCCGCCACAAATATTGTTGGACGTGCAGGGCGTGGGTTACGAACTGGATGTGCCGATGAGCACCTTCTACAACCTGCCCGCGCTCAATGAAAAAGTTGTGCTGCATACGCAACTCATCGTGCGCGAAGACGCGCATCTGCTGTACGGTTTTCTGACGAACGAAGAACGCATCGCCTTCCGCCAGTTGCTGAAGATCAGCGGTGTAGGCCCCAAGCTCGCGCTGTCGGTGTTATCCGGCCTCAGCCTTATCGACCTCGCTGCCGCCGTGGCAAACAAAGATGCCGCGCGCCTCACCAAAATCCCCGGTGTAGGCAAGAAAACCGCCGAGCGTTTGTTGCTGGAACTTCAAGGCAAGTTCAGCGTGACCGGCGCAGGCGCAACGCAAGGTGCGCCAGTCGCATCATCCAATAGCGACATCATCAACGCCTTGCAGGCATTAGGTTACAACGAGAAAGAAGCCGACTGGGCGGCCAAGCAATTGCCCAAGGATGTCGGCGTTTCGGACGGTATCCGCCAGGCGTTGAAGCTGTTGTCCAAGGGGTAGCCAATGTAGGGTGGACACGTTTTTTGTGCCCACGCAGTCGAGCAATGGAGACATAGAATGTATCAATACGACCCGGAGCGCACGCCAAATCCAGAAGAGTGGCTCGCACTTGACGAGCAGGAGCGGATTATTCTTGTTGAAGATTTTCATGATGCCGCGCGGATCAAACTTCCAAACCTCACCGCCCACGCAGCCTTTCATGCCGTAGTTGAAAACCAGATTGCTGAAGGATTGGAGTCGGTGTTGCGTGCGATGGAGCGCCTTGCAAAACAAGGGTTGACGCGGCATGACTCAGTTCACGCCATCGCTTATGTTCTGGTGGCGCACATCAACGATCTTTTCAACTCGAAGGATGATGCTGCAACATCGCAAGCCCGTTACAACGCGGCTGTCGAAAGGATTACTGCAAATAACTGGCGCAAGATGTAATTCACGCAAACGAAATATTTGAGTTTTTGGCAATTTGCCGCTATTCTTCTGGCAAATTGCCATTGTGAGGTGCGCCATGTTAACCAATAAATCTGTGTCTCCAGTCAAATCCAAGGTCTCGGTCGCCGCTAAAGCACTTTCCAAAAATCCAGTCGTGCGTGCAGCATCGTTTGCGGGAAGTCCCAACAAAGTGACCGAGTCGCAAGCGGTCTATTCAGCGCGCGAACAGCGCCTGCGCAGCGAACGTTCCCTGTTTTCCGTGCTGCTCGCACCGGATGATTTCACCAGCGATTTCTCCCGCGATATGGATGTGGTAAACCTGGTTCACAACCGTCTGCCGCTCAGTGTGATTGATCGCCTGCTGGCCGAGGGCGTGAGCAAGCAAGAGATCAATCTGGTCGCGCCGCAAAGAACGCTGGCGCACCGCCGCGCCAATGAAGAGCGGCTGACGATTGACGAGTCCGACCGCGCGGTGCGTCTGGCGCGCGTGGTGGCGCAAACCGAATCGGTGTTCGGCAACAAGGGAAAAGCCATGGCGTGGTTGCGCCAGCCGATGAAACGTTTCGAGGGGCTTTCCCCCATCGAAATGCTGGTCACCGACGTGGGCAGCCGCATGGTCGAAGAAGCCCTGGTACAGATCGACGAAGGCTTCTTCGCGTGATCGTTTGGCGCATCAGCAACTACCTCGACCTGTCCGGTCAAGGCGGTTTGCGCGCGGCGGCGCGCTGGCACAACGCCGGAGCGCCCGTGGTTTACACCGCCAGCTCGCCCGCCTCGGCGCTGCTGGAAGTGCTGGTGCATCTGGAACTCGGCGATCCGATGAATCTGCCAGATTCGTATCAATTGTTGAAGGTGGAGGTGCCGGAAAGCATTCTCATCGCCGAAGTGGATGAAGCCAGTTTGAGCGTCGATTGGAGAGAAAATTTCGATGAAAGCCGGGCGATAGGCGACAAGTGGTTAAACGAATTCGAGACCGCCTTGTTAGCCATCCCCAGCGCGATTGTGCCCCACACGCAAAACTATTTGATAAACCCCGCCCACCGGGATACCAAAAAAATTAAAATCAAATCTCACGGGAGTTATCCGTTTGATTTTCGGTTGTTTAAGTGAGCAGCGTGTTAAAACTGAAGCGAGAGACTGACCAATAGCATGATCCACAACGACGACCTAACCTCCGAACCCCGCATCATTTCCGCCGCGCCCGCCTCCAAACAAGAGGAGGCGCTGGAGCGCGCGTTGCGTCCCAAGCAACTTGATGAATATGTGGGGCAAGAGAAGATTCGCGGGCAACTGGAGATTTTTATCCAAGCGGCGAAGGGGCGCAAAGAGCCGCTCGATCATGTGCTGTTGTTCGGCCCGCCGGGGCTGGGCAAGACGACGCTGGCGCAGATTATCGCGCGCGAGATGGGGGTGAATATTCGCCACACGTCCGGGCCGGTGCTGGAGCGCGCGGGCGACTTGGCGGCGCTGCTCACCAATCTGGAGCCGCATGACGTGTTGTTCATCGACGAGATACATCGGCTGTCGCCGGTGGTCGAGGAGATTCTGTATCCCGCGCTGGAGGATTATCAGATCGACATCATGATCGGCGAAGGGCCGGGCGCGCGTTCGGTGAAGATCGACTTGCCGCCGTTCACGCTGGTGGGCGCGACCACTAGAGCTGGCATGTTGACCAATCCGTTGCGCGACCGTTTCGGCATCGTGGCGCGGCTGGAGTTTTACACGCCGCAGGAATTGCAGCGCATCGTCACGCGCTCGGCGGGCTTGCTGGAACTGCCCATCTCGGACGATGGCGCTTATGAAATCGCCAAACGTTCGCGCGGCACACCGCGCATAGCCAACCGCCTGCTGCGCCGCGTGCGTGACTACGCCGATGTGCGCGCCGAAGGTCACGCCACGCGCGAAGTGGCCGATGCCGCGCTCATCATGCTGGACGTGGATTCGCACGGGCTGGACTTGATGGACAGAAAATTATTGCAGACCGTGATCGAAAAATTCATGGGCGGCCCGGTCGG
>JAGVNQ010000056.1 GCA_020053195.1 Sideroxydans sp. | reverse complement strand
CAGGCATCGCCGGTCAGCAGCACCGGGCCGTGCGTGGTGCGGATCAGGAAGGCGGTGCTGCCCGGAGAGTGTCCCGGCACGCTGATGGCAAACAGCGATGCGTCGCCGAATACGTCGATGATGCCTGCAAATTTGTGTTGCGGGTCGGCTTGAAATTGCCATTCTTGCAGCGGCTGTTTATCGCGCAAAAGATGGTCGCTCGCCCCGCGCACAAACATATTTTTCAGGCTGGTGGACGAGGATTCGCCCGCGCCGATAAACAGCGGCACATCGTTGGCAATATCGGGTAGCCCGGCGATGTGGTCCAGGTGCAGATGGGTGAAAAACACCCCGGACAGTTGGCCGTCAATGCCTTGCACGATTTCCGCCGTGCTTTTGCGGATGTGCAGTTTTTCCAGGTGCATCACTTTCTGAATCAGCCAGTTCACACCGTGTTCGCCGGGGTTATCAGCCAGCTTTCTGGAGAAGCCCGTGTCCACGATAAAGTTGCCGCGCTGCGGGTGTTTCAGTAGATAAGCGTAGATTTGGATAGGCTCGTCGCCGTCTTTCAGCCCGGCGCGGATGGCCTCGGGGCTGTCCAGATTCAACAGCCCGGCCAGCGATACCGACCAGTCCGCGCTGATGACAGTCTCCAGCTGGATGGGGCCGGGTTGGTCGAGCAGGCGTTCCATTTCGGCACTGCCGGAGATATTGCCGAAGGCGGGCTGCGCCAAGGGGTGGTTGGAAAGGCTGCATCCTTGCAACAGCAGCGCAAGCGCGCAGCCGCATATAGCGATCAAGATAGGTTCGGTTTTCATGGTGTTCTCCAAAAGAGGCGAGGATGTTGGCATATCCATATATCATCTAGCAATTAGCGAAATGCGGATGAGGTCATCCGTTATCGGATGGTGGAGGGCGCAATGAATCTTAGATGGGACGATTTGAAACTGTTTCTGGCGGTGTATGAGCAGGGCAGCTTGAGCGGCGCGGCGCGGGTACTGAAATTGGGGCAGCCGACATTGAGCCGGCGCATCGCCGAACTGGAAGAAAGCGTGGGCGAGGCGCTGTTTGAGCGGCAAAGCCAGGGCGCGCGCCTCACCCAGGCTGGGCTGAAACTGTTGCCCGCCGTGCAGCGCATGGCCGAATGGGCGAATGAGGCCGAGTTGGGCGCGCAAAAGCAAACCCTTCTGCCGCACGGAAAAGTGCGTATCGCCGCGCCGCCCGGTATCGCTTATGAGTTGGTCGCGCCTATGGCGGCCCGGATACGCCAGCGCTACCCGCAAATCCAAATCGAAGTGTTGTCTGGCATAGAGATTTTGAACCTCGGGCGCGGCGAGGCGGATTTGTCTTTGCGCACGGAAAAACCCGGCGATGACGATCTGCTGTGCGTCAACGAAATCGCCAGCGCCATGCGTGTGTATGCCAGCCCGGACTATGCGGCCAAACTGCCGTCCAAGCCCGACCCGGCCGCTCTGGATTGGATTTGCTGGGCTGCGCCTTACGACGGCTTGCGCATCAATCAGGAGTTGCGCGAACTGATCCCCGGCTTCAAACCCGTCTTCACCTCGGACGATTACATCGTGCAGTTCGCCGCGTGCAAGGCGGGCGTGGGCGCGATGATATTGCCGCAGATATTGCACCAAAACAGCGGCTTGAAAGAGCTGGATATAGACCTCGGGGCGGATGCGGTGGGGCATTTGTATGTCGTCTGCCACAAACGCCACCGCCATCTGCCCAAGGTGAAATTGGTGGTGGATTTTATTGCCGGGGAGTTTGACGGGGTGCGCTAGCGGGCGGTTGAAGCGTTAGTTTGACCCTGTGGTGAAACCAACCTCATGAAGATGCCCGTCAATAGGCGATCCGCATCATGCACATGCTGGAGAATGGCGTATTTGCTGGGTTGCGGGCGAGGCGACTGACCGGAAAGTTGTTTTAACATCAGACGGGTGCTGCATCGGGTAAAACAATTCCCCCCTTTAACCTAAAATCCTTTAGAAGCTACCTTTCTGTAGGTGCGGCATAAGCCGCGAACTTTCCGGTACATTGCATGATGGCTTCAGCATTGATGACTTACATAGGCGCTTTGATGCGCCTGCGCCGCAACGCTCGCCTCACGCGTCCCCAGTTCGAGGCGGAGCGTCTGTTGAGGTTTCGTGAATTGGTTCGTCATGCGCAACAGCATTCGCCGTACTACGCGGCAATCATGCAGAAGCACGGGATAGAACTGGACAAGTGTCTGCCTACCGATTTTCCTATCCTGACCAAGCGCCTGCTGCACGATAACTTCGACGACATTGTGACCGACCGTCGCGTTACGCTTGCAGGCATTACGGAGTTTTTGCAACATTCGCGCGATCCCGAGGAGCGCTATCTCGGCGAATTCGTTGTGCTGCATACCTCAGGCTCTTCCGGCGAAGTCGGACATTTTGTTTTCTCGACAGCGGACTGGGTGCGAGGGTGGGCCGGACTTTCCCGTGTCATCCAACCCCGACTTCGACGTACCCGGATTGCTTTCTTTGGAGCCACGGATGGGCATTTTGCCAGCGTCACCTGGTCCGTCACTGCGCGTCAGGGCGCGGGTCGCTATTTATCTGATGTCGCGACTCTCGACATCAACGCGCCGCTCGCCGAGACACTGACCAGGCTCAACGCATTTCAGCCGCATGTCTTGGGCGGCTATGCCACGGGGCACAAAATATTGGCGCAAGCGCAACTGGCCGGGCGCTTACAGATTCGCCCCGAGGTAATCCAATGCGGTGGCGAGCCGTTGACGACAGGCGACCAAGCCTGGCTGGAACAGGTATTCGGTTGTCCGTGTATCAATGTCTATGGCGCTACCGAGTCCATGCTGATGGGCGTTGTGCGCACGGGTGATCCCGGCATGACGCTATTTGACGATGAACTGATTGTCGAACCAGCCGCCGACCATATTTTGCTGACCAACTTGTTCAGCCGCACGCTACCGCTGATTCGCTATCGCATGGGCGATACGCTGCGTCTGACGGATAAACAAAGCCCTTATGGCCATTACCCGGTGATTGCACCCGTTGTCGGACGCAACGAGCGCGTGCCGCTATTTCGCAACCCGCAGGGTGAAACCGATTTCATCAGCCCGCACATCATCAACGAGATTTTCGTACCGGGGGTTTGGCGTTTTCAGATGCGCTGGATCGACGAGACGACATACCGATTTGCCATCTGTCTGGACACCGGGCTGGATGCGGCAGGGTGCGCTACTGCGACCACTTCGATCAAAACACGTCTGCACGAGATTCTCGACCAGAAGCAGTTGGGCAACGTGCAATTCGAGGTGGAAGTGGTTGATGACATTCCGGTTGATTCCGTTACGCGCAAATTCAAACTGGTGGTAATGCTGGGTAGATCCAATTCGTAAAACGGTTTCGGCATCAATCGAAATTCTTCTCGCGGTACTCGCACAAATCCTGAATTACACACTCGCGGCATTTCGGTTTCCTCGCCACGCACACATAACGCCCGTGCAGGATCAGCCAGTGGTGCGCGTCGAGTTTGAATTCGTCCGGCACGACTTTCATCAGCTTGTTTTCAACTTCCGTCACATCTTTGCCGGGTGCTAATCCGATGCGGTTGCTGATGCGGAAGATGTGGGTATCGACGGCGATGGTGGGCTGGCCGAAGGCGGTATTCAGCATCACGTTGGCGGTCTTGCGCCCCACGCCGGGCAGCGCTTCCAGTGCCTCGCGCGTGCTCGGTACTTGACCGTTGTGCAGTTCAATCAGCATGCGGCACATCGCCATGATGTGTTTGCTTTTGGTTTGATACAGGCCGATGCGCTGCACGTATTCGCGCAGATGCTCTTCGCCGAGAGCTAGTATTTTTTGCGGCGTGTTGGCCACAGGGAACAGCTCGCGCGTGGCGAGGTTGACACTTTTATCGGTGGCTTGCGCCGAGAGGATGACCGCCACCAGCAACTCGAACGGTGTTTTGTGTTTCAGCTCGGTGGTCGGGTGCGGGTTGGCGGCTTGCAGTCGCTGAAAAATCTCGCGGCGTTTGGCGGGGTTCATGCCGCGACGGCAGCCTTGTCGGAAGGTGCGACAGTCGCCGCTTTGCGTCGCGCTTCGGCGCGCAGATTGAGCCAGTTGCGCCACGCGATTAGGCAGCCCAGGCCGATGAACGCGCCGGGCGGCAGGATGGCGATGAGGAAGCCGTGGTAGTTGGGGATGACGTGAATCACCCAGCCTTGTGCCCAGTCGCCCAGCGCCAGGTCGATGCCGGAAAACAGCGTGCCTTTGCCGATGATTTCGCGGAACGCGCCCAACACGCCCAGCACGGCGGTCAGCCCCAGTCCCATGGCGAAGCCGTCCAGCGCGGAAGGCAGTGCGGCGTTCTTGGAGGCGAAGGCTTCCACGCGCGCCAGCACGATGCAGTTGGTGACGATCAGCGGAATGAAAATACCCAGCACCACGAACAGCCCGTACATGTAGGCGTTCATCAGATATTGCACCACGGTGACCAGCACTGCGATGATGAGGATGAACACTGGAATGCGGATTTCGTTGGGCACGTAGCTGCGGATGGGCGCGATGGAGCCGCTGCTAATCGCCATCACCAGCGCGGTGGCGAGGCCAAGGCTCACACCGTTAACCACCGTGCTGCTCACCGCCAGCAGCGGGCACAGTCCCAAGAGTTGCAACAGCGCGGGGTTCTGTTTCCACAGGCCGTTGTAGAGGATGTCTTTGGCTTCTTGAAGGTTCATTGTTTTTCCTCCGTCTTCGACGTACTTGCCGCAAACAATTTCTCGCGGTTCTGCCAGAAATAAACCAGCGCCTTGTTCACCGCTTTCACCACCGCGCGCGGGGTGATGGTTGCGCCTGCCATGTATTCAAATTTGCCGCCGTCTTTTTTCACTTTCCAGTCGGCATCCGTATAAGTTTCGCGCGACTTGCCGTCGAAACCTTTTATCCACGGGCTTTTCGGCAGTTCGATGTAATCGCCCAGCCCCGGCGTTTCCTTGTGCGCCACCACGCGCACGCCGGCCAGTTCGCCGTTGGCGCGCACCGCGAGGATCAATCTGATCTTGCCGCTGTAACCGTCCGGCGCGATGGCTTCCAGCACCACGGCGGAGTCTTGACCTTTGAGGCGGGCGCGGTAGGCGAGCGTGCTGTCGCCGTTACCCAACAGCGGGTCGTCGGCGACGAGCACGGTGTCCTGAATCACGTCGTTGTCGAACAGTGCCGACGGCACGATTTGTTGGATGAGTTTCAGCTTTTCGGCTTCTTCGCTTTTTACAATCGCGTCGCGCGTCAGGAAAAATACCGAAGCCAGAATTGCCGTGCCGATCACGGCGAAAAAACCCAGATTCACGGCGGTCTGCAAAGAGGAACGAACGATACGTTTCATTTGCGCGCTCCTTTTTTACCGAACACGGCGGGTGTGGTGTAAGCGTCGATCAGCGGCACGCAGATGTTCATCAGCAGCGCGGCGAAGGCCACGCCGTCGGGGAAGCCGCCGAATGCGCGGATCAGGAAAGTGAGCAAGGCCGCACCGGCGGCGTAGATGATTTGCCCTTTACGCGTGGTGGGGCTGCCGATGGGATCGGTGTAGATGAAAAACGCGCCCAGTATGGCCGCGCCGGAGAACAGGTGGAACAGCGGCGCGACGTAATGCGTCGGATCGGCCAGATGGAAAATGGCGGCGATGGCGAACAGCGTGCCCAGATAAACGCTGGGGATCACCCAGTTGATAACGCGCGTGAGCAGCAGATAAATTCCGCCGATGGCGAAACCGATGGCGACTATCTCGCCGCCCTTGCCGCCGAGGTAACCGAAAATCGGCATGTCGCGGATGGCCTCCACCGACAGGCCGAGATGTAATTGCGTCTTCAACGTGTCCAGCGGTGTGGCCATGGTGTAAGCATCCAGTGCAGACGCGGCGGGCAACACGCCGTTGAAAATGTAATTCAATTGCTCGGCAAATGACAACCCGGTGCTGGCCAATTCCTGCGGAGAAATCCAGTGCGTCATGTGTCCGGGGAAAGAAATAATCAGCACCGCGTAACCGATCATCGCCGGGTTGAACAAATTGTTGCCCAGCCCGCCGTACAGGTGTTTGGCAACCACGATGCCGAACGCCGTGCCCACCACCACCAGCCACCAGGGCGCTAACGCCGGAATCGACAGCGCCAGCAACCATGCGGTAATCAGCGCGCTGTTGTCGGACAGGAAAGGTTTGATTGGACGGTTGCGCAGCTTGAGCATGACCGCTTCGGTGACCAGCGCGGTAATCGATGCCAGCGCGAGTGACACCAGAATCGCCGCGCCGAAATACCACACGTATAACGCGATGCCGGGAATCAGCGCGATCAGCACGCGCAGCATGATCTGACTGACGCTGGTGGGGGTAGTGATGAAGGGCGATGACCACATAATTTATTTAGCCACGGATGAAACACGGATTAAAAAACCAGACGTTTAAATCCAACTTTGGAACGTCCGAAATTGATGAGTAAACCGACCTTCATTCCAGTCGCTTTTAGTTCGTTCAATAGCTGAGGTTCGTCATTTGGGTTGTACTCTGGCGCTGTTTTCAACTCAACAATCACTGTTTTCTTCACCAACAGGTCAGCGAAATAATCGCCAACAGAGATTCCTTTATAACTTACTTTGATCGGATGTTCGATCTCGACACATAGTCCGCGTGAGATTAACTCGGAACGCAATGCTTTCTGATAAACGCGCTCCAGAAATCCATAACCTAGCGTGTTATGTACTTCAAACGCCGAACCGATTATCTCCTGCGTCAATTCCTCGTTCACCAAGGTTTTCATCCGTGTTTGATCCGTGTTCATCCGTGGCTCAAAAAATATTTAACTGTGTTTCGGCGACTCGTCGTCTGCGCCGGAGTGGGAGGCGATTTCGTGGAACTTGGCGCGGCGCGCTTCGATTTCGGCGATTTCGGCCTGCTGTTGCGGTGTCAGCGCATCGGTGTTTTTCGGCTGTTCGGCGGTGGCTTGTTCCTTGGCGCGCGCCGCTGCTGCGTCGATACGCATTTGCATATTGGAGCGGGCGATGTCGGCATCAACGCGCATTTGCAAGGTGTTGTCCAAGTCGGCAGCGGGCGCAGCAACGGGCAGCGGTGCGGGGGCGGGCGGTTTCGCGGCCAGCGCGGCTCTCTCTTTTTGCGCCAGACGTTCGGCTTTTTCCTGTTTTTCGCGTTCGATACGTTGCTGGCGGAAATCGTGGCGTTCGCGCGCGAGTTCGGCGGCTTGCTGTTCTTTTTCGCGCTGCCAGATTTCGCTCTTGGCAAAGCGGTAATACTGCACCAGCGGGATGTGGCTGGGGCAGACGTAGGCGCACGCGCCGCATTCGATGCAATCGAACAAACTAAATTCCTGCGTCTTGCCGAAGTCTTTGGACTTGGCAAACCAGTACAAATCCTGCGGCTGCAATTCTGCCGGACACACGTCGGCGCAACGCGCGCAGCGGATGCAGGGCATGGCGGGTTCGGGCGGCGGGAACGCGGATTGTGCGGCTTCGATGATGCAGTTGGTGGCCTTGGTCACGCCAACGCTGGCGGACGGCAAATCCACGCCCATCATCGGCCCGCCCATGATGTGTTTGTAGGTGTCGGGCTTGGCACCCGCTTGCGCCACCAGTTCTTCCACCGGCGTGCCGAGTAACACTTCAAAATTCTGCGCGCGCTCGACGTTGCCGGTGACGGTGACGATACGCGCCAGCAGCGGCTCGCCGAAGGTGATTGCGCGCCAGGCACAGTAGGCGGTGGCGACGTTGAAACACTGCACGCCCATCTCGGTGGAGCGCACGCCCGCCGCAACTTCGATGCCGGTCAACACGCGGATCAATTGCTTTGCGCCGCCGCCCGGATACAGCGTGGGCACGGCGATCACTTCCATGTGCCCGTGTCCGTCGTCCAGCACGGCCTGACGCATGGCGGCAATGGCTTCCGGTTTGTTGTCCTCGATGCCGATCAGTACTTCTTCCGCGTACAGTAATTCGCGCAACACTTCCGCGCCGCGCAGGATGTCGCGCGCGCGTTCGCGCATCAGCAAATCGTCGCAAGTGATGTACGGCTCGCACTCCGCGCCGTTGAGCACCAGCGTTTTTATTTTGTGTTTGTGCGAATACGATTTCATGTCGCTGGGGAACACCGCACCGCCCAAGCCGACGATGCCCGCGTCGCGCAAACGCTGGCGCAATTCGCTGTGCGCCGTTTGTTTGTAATCCACGCCGCTGTGTGGGAACCATTCGTCTTTGCCGTCGGGAATGAGTGTCACGCACAAATCGGGCAAGCCGGAAAAATGCGCGACGACTTGCATGTCGATGGCGCTCACCGTGCCCGAGGTGGAAGCATGTACCGCGCTGGACAAGCGGCCTTCCGGTCGGCCGATGATCTGCCCCTTGAGCACGCGCTCTCCGACTTGTACGGTTGGCACTGCGCGGTTGCCCACATGCTGGTGCAACGGGATCACCAGCTTGCTTGGCAGCGCGGCGCGCGCGATCGGCGTGCGCGTCGATTCAACTTTGTGGGTGGGCGGATGCACGCCGCCGTGGAATTTGAACAGCGGCCTCATTTGATCGCCTTGATGGGGAACACCGGATATTGCCATTTCCAGTTGCTGATGTTTTCGGGAAGGGTTTGCATGCTGATGCAATCGACCGGGCAGGGTGCTAAGCACAATTCGCAGCCGGTGCATTCCGACGCGATGATGGTGTGCATTTGCTTCGCCGCGCCGACGATGGCATCCACCGGACACGCTTGCAAACACAGGGTGCAGCCGATGCAGGTGTTCTCGTCGATAAACGCCACGGCTTTGGCGCGCGGTCCTTTGCCCTCGCCGAACGGTTTGAAATCCACCCCCAGTAACTCGGCCAATTTGTGGATGCCTTCTTCGCCGCCGGGCGGGCATAAGTTGATGTCGGCTTCGCCTTTGGCGATGGCCTCGGCGTAAGGCAAACAGCCGGGGTAGCCGCACTGGCCGCATTGCGTCTGCGGCAACACCGCGTCGATTTTTTCCACCAGAGGATTGCCTTCGATCTTGAACTTGATCGCGGAATAACCCAGCACCGCGCCCAGCAGCAAAGCAATGCCGACCATGACCAACAGTGCAGAAATCATCCCAAAAAACCCTTATTAGCCACAGATGAACACGGATTAACACGGATAAAACCGTGTATCGCACGAGGTTCGTGGTTCACCCCAATAGTGACTGTGCAATTTTGGAATAAGCCGCGGTGTATCCGTGTTTCATCCGTGTTCATCCGTGGCTCAATTATGTTTTTCAGGATCATTTCACCAAGCCCGAGAATCCCATAAACGACAAACTCATCAGCCCGGCGGTGACCATGGCGATGGCCGAGCCTTTGAAAATGCCCGGCACATCCGCGCCTTCCAGCCGCTCGCGGATACCCGCGAACAACACCATCACCAGCGTGAAACCCACTGCGCCGCCGAAGCCGAACAACAGCGATTCGATGAAATCATGTTTGGCCTGCACGTTCAGCAACGGAATGCCCAGCACCGCGCAGTTGGTAGTAATGAGCGGCAGATAGATGCCGAGAATTTGGTACAGATCGGGACTGGATTTTTTGATCGCCATTTCGGTGAACTGCACAATCCCGGCGATGATGACGATGAACGATAGTGTGGTGAGATACGCTAGCTCGGGGCCCAGCACATAATGCTGGATCAGATAACTCGCGCCCGAACCCAGCGTCAGTACAAACGTCGTCGCCACCCCCATGCCCACGGCGGCTTCCAGCTTTTTGGACACGCCCATGAACGGGCACAGCCCGAGAATCTTCACCATCACAATGTTGTTCACCAACACCGTGCTGACGAGGATGAGTAAGTATTCAGTCATTTGAAATAGCCGCTTCCAGAGAGGCGCGGATTATCCGCTGAAACGGGGGGGGCTTCAACAGCGGGCGGGTTATAAGCAAATAACCAGTATTGAGGTTTGAATAATTTTTCCAAATTCTGTCTCGGGTGTGTTTGAGGTTAAATTGAAAATAGTTTTACTCAATTAGATTCAAGCTTCGAATGATTTGTATTTGCATAATATTCAATCCGCATAATCAATGATTTAATTGCTCAAATTTGGTGTTTGTATAGAATGCCACTTGCGGGAATATGGATTTTTATTGGCTTTAAGCAGAAACACTGTTTCGCAAGTCTCGTGGTCACCTTTTCAAATTGAAATGAATACCTAAGGAGAAAGCCGCAATGAAAAAAATGAATCGAATAATTGTTGTCAGCGTGATTTTGTTGTGCGGAATGGCTCAGGCTAATGCGGCCATTACAAATGTTGCTGTCGTCGGCGAATCGACGGCTGCTGCTCCCGCAATAATTACCCCGCCATCTGATTTACTGAATGGGTGTATAGATGCTGGCGGACAGGTTGGATTTGATGAAGCGCAGGGTGTCCTTTTGGGTGCGCCGCTTTATGCCGATGACGGTGTGGTCATTCCGGCTGGTACGGTGGTGGATAGCCACATGATTTTTCTTAATGTGCCACTTTCGGTTGGTAGTGCAAAACAACAGGCTATCTGGACTTTTAAAAAGCCAATAATTGCCGTGATGTCTGATTCGGGCGGGTTATATGAGGCGGCCTCCAGCGCCTTACTGGGAGCAACTGCGACCAACTATTTCACCAGCCCTTCTCCTACTACGCCAGGATGTACGGGCGCAGCGCCATTTAACGCACGTGGTTTGGAAGCATCAACCCAGTATGTTCATAGTGCTTGCCCCAATACAAATGATTGCTATACGGTTTCCGACAATCAGATTGACTTGAATATGTGGGTTGCTTCTGCGGCCGGGGATTGGGTGAGGGTTATCACACAAGGTGCGCTTGAAGTGACAATCGCGATCAAGGATGAGGGTGAGCACAAACGCAAATGTATTGAAAACCATAAACGCGAGCAGATACGCGTAACAATATTTGGCAACGCAAATGTGGAAGTGAAACAGATCGACATAGCCAGCCTTGGCATCGAGGACTTGAGCGTACGTATTCGCGACAATGATGGCGAACATGGAAAAGGCCATCGAAAAGGTCACGACAAACACAAGGGCAACAAATCCTGCAAGGTGAAAGACACAAATCATGACGGGTTTTACGACATGGTCTGTAATTTCAGTGGGGACGCATCCGGGATCAGTGAGGGTAGCACATTGTTGGAGCTGACTGGACAACTGAAAAATGGTGTTCCGATCGAAGGTTCCGATACAGTCTGCGTACGATAATTCCCAGTTGAACTTCAAGGCATCTTTGTATCTACGGCATGTCGTGCCGTAGATACAGTGCAGCTTCGTACTTTTCCTTTGCCCCTAAATCGGGATTAATTTCTCGAATCGACATTCTGTACGCGCCCGTCAATAGGGCATCTAGCTCATGCACTTGATGGAGAAGCGCGTATTTAAGACATAGCCACTCAAAGAATTTAGCGGTACAGCGCTTCATCTTTATGAAACGCCGCGATCAGATAATCAATGGCGGCTTTCACCCTAGAAGCCCATAACGTCCGATGCGAAAATTGCCTCACCATCGCGCAACTTCCCGGATAGTTTCGCCCCGGCAGCACGACTATTAACCTGCCGGAGACGAGATGATTCAACGCATGCTGAATGCCAAAAAGTCGAGAGTTATGCCACCTACTCTTGACGCAACCATGTTTGCGAACGGCCCAGCATAGGCACGCCGATATAACCGCGCACGTCGAGTTTGTTGCCATTGTCTGTCAGCCGCATTTTGCTGCGATAGACCTTGCCGTTTTCCGGGTCGAGAATCTGGCCGCCGACATATTCCCCATCCGCTTTAGTCATGCCGCTGAGAATCATCAGGCCGACCATAGGTGCGTTTTTGTTCTCTCCCTCACACTTGTCGCACTTCGGATTCTGGTCTTCATCTGGGCGGGGAAATGCTTTTTCAATCTTGCCTTGCAGGGATCCATTCGATTCTGTGATGCGGACCAATGCCCGTGGCTTGCCGCTGACATCGTCGATGGTTTTCCAAAGGCCGATGGGTGATGCCTCGTCTGCCCTGGCTGGCAGCGCCACCAGCGTTGCGGTTGCGACGATGACATGGAACGCTTGCGCGAGTAAGGGTTGGAGATTGCTATGGCTAGTGTTCATGGTTGTAAATGATATGCGATTCATGGAGCTGGTATTTATTGTTTAGACCGGCATACCTACGCTGAGTGCGACATGAAGTGCCTCGCGCCAAATTCAAAACTCGAACTGCCCGAAGAGGCGCATGAATAGGGCATCTAGCTCAAGCACTTGATGGAGATGCCCGTATTTACTGGCTCGCTGGCAAGTAGCATTTTGAAATTCGCACATTTTCGCCCGCGATAATTTACAGCATCACCTTCGTCCCCAACTCCACCACCTGATTCGCGGGCAAGTTGAAGAAGCTGGCCGCGCCTTCGGATTGGCGGGTCATCCAGGAGAACAGGGCGCAGCGCCAGGCGGGCATGCCGCCGGGGCCGTCGGCGATGTTGGAGCGGGCGATGAAGTAGGTGGTGTTCATCGCTTCGAGTTTTACGCCGCGCTCGGCCAGGCCTTTTAGCGCGCGGGGGATGTCCACTTCCTGGCGGAAGCCGTAATGCAGCGCGACGTTGTACATGCCCGGCGCGATGCGGTTTACTTCCATGCGCTCTTTGGCGCGGATGTGGGGCACGTCGGCGGTAATCACATGCAGGAACAGCGTCTGTTCGTGCAGCACTTTGAAGTGTTTGAGGTTGTGGAACAGCGCGCTGGGCACGTAGGCCGGGTCAGCGGTGAGGTAGATGGCCGTGCCTTCGACGCGCGGAATATCGGCGTGGGTGCTGGAGACGAACACTTCCATCGGAATGTCGAGTTTGCGCCGTTGTTTGGCGATCAGCGTGCTGCCTTTTTTCCAGGTGGAAAGTAATACAAACAGGCACAGACCGAGCGCCAGCGGCATCCAGCCGCCGCTGGCCACTTTGGTCAGGTTGGAGCTGAAGAACGTCAGTTCCAGCAGCGCGAATACCGCCAGCGCGGGCAACAATCCGGCGCGAATTTTTCCCGGCAAATGCAGTGCGACGAAGGTGGTGAGCAGGGTGGTGATAATCATCGTGCCGGAGACGGCGATGCCGTAAGCCGCCGCCAGCGCGCCGGACGATTTGAACTGGAACACCAGAATAATCACGCCCACCAGCATCATCCAGTTCACCGCCGGAATGTAGATTTGTCCGCGCTGCGAATCGGAGGTGTGCTGGATGAACAGGCGCGGCAGGTAGCCCATGCGCATGGCTTGCAGCGTGATGGAATACGCGCCGGAGATGGTGGCTTGCGAGGCGATCACCGTGGCGGCGGTGGCCAGCGCCACCAGCGGCAACATGAACCAGTCGGGCGACAGCAAGTAAAACGGATTCGACATGGCATCCGCTTGGCGCATCACCAGCGCGCCCTGGCCGAAATAGTTGACTAGCAACGCAGGGCACACCAGACCGAACCACGCCAGTCGCACCGGTCTTGCGCCGAAGTGCCCCATGTCCGCATACAACGCTTCGCCGCCAGTGAGCGCGAGGAACACCGCCGACAACAACAGGAACATGCCCGCCGGATGTTCGATGGCGAAGCTGATGGCGTACATCGGGTTAAGCGCGCGCAACACGGACGGCGTTTCCGCGATGCTGATCGCGCCCAGCACAGCCAGCGCGGCGAACCACAATAAGGTGACGGGGCCGAACAATTTGCCCATGCTGCCCGTGCCGTGGCGCTGGATAAAAAACAGCCCGACCAGCACGCCGACGGTGAGCGGGATAATGAGATTTTCCAGCGACGGCGCGGCCACGCTCAGACCTTCCACCGCCGACAGCACCGAAATCGCCGGAGTAATCAGCGCGTCGCCGTAAAACAAGGCGGCGGCAAAAATGCCCGCCGTGGCGATAAAAAGTTTCCAGCGCGACGTGTCGCTCACGCTGCGCTTTGCCAGCGCGGTTAACGCCAACACGCCGCCCTCGCCCTCGTTGTCAAAGCGCAACATCACCCACACGTATTTGATCGAAATAATCAGCATCATCGCCCAGAACATCGCAGACAACGTCGCCAGCACATTCGGCTCGGTGGGTGCTAACCCGTGCGCTCCGGCGAAGGCTTCTTTGAACGCGTATAACGGGCTGGTGCCGATGTCGCCATAGACAACGCCGAGTGCGGCGAGGGCGAGTGTGCCGGTGGTGGATTTGCTTGGTTTTTCCATGTTAAAAAACTCCCGAAAAATAAAACTGAAAACTAAATTTAGCCACGGATGCACACGGATTAAACACGGATAAAACCCGCTAATGTCATCCGTGTTTCATCCGTGTACATCCGTGGCAGATATGTTTTTGTTCATTCTCAAATCTGAAACCGATAACCCACCCCGGTCTCCGTCAAAAAATGTTTCGGCTGCGTCGCGTCGTGTTCCAGCTTCTGCCGCAAATGACTGACGTAGATGCGCAGGTAATGGTTGCTTTCGCTGTGCGCGTTGCCCCAAACGACGCGCAGCAGTTGGCGGGTGGTCAGCACTTTGCCGGGGTTGGATAACATGGCACACAACAAACGATATTCGATAGGTGTGAGATGCACGAGATTGCCTTGGCGCGTGACTTGGCGGCGCAGCAGATCGACTTCGACTTCGCCGAATTGGTACGAAGTTTCGGCGGCGCTACCTTCGGTTTTATTACGCCGCAACAAAGCGCGCACGCGCGCCAGCAGTTCGCCGGTAGCAAACGGTTTAGTTAAATAATCGTCCGCGCCCGCGTCCAGCGCGCGGATTTTTTCGCCTTCCGCCGAACGCGCGGAAAGCACCAGCACCGGCATTGCGGAACAGGTGCGCAGTTCGCGGATAAAGCTGATGCCGTCGCCGTCCGGCAGACCGAGGTCGAGGATGGTCAGTTGCGGTTTCGATTCGTGAACCTTATCCATGCTGTGCGCCAGCGTGGCGCATTCCAGCACTGAGTGACCTTCATCTTCGAGAGCTTGGCGCACGAAGCGGCGGATTTGCGCTTCGTCTTCGATCAACAGAATGGTGGCGTTCTCATTCATCGTTGTCTTCCATTTCGATTTCGATGACAGGCGGCTCGCCCTGCGGCAGGGTGAAGGTTACACATGCGCCGCCGTCATTGCTGGCGCGAATCTCGCCGCCGTGCGCGGTCACGATGCTGCGGCAAATCGCCAGCCCCAGCCCCACGCCGGGCACGTTGGATTCGGTTTCGCCGCGCTCGAACAGGTCAAACACTTTGTCCAGTTTGTGCGGCGGAAAACCTTGGCCGCTGTCGCGCACGGTGATGTGCGCGAAGCCGTTTTCGGCGTGTGCATCGAGTGCGATGATGGATAACGCTGGCGCATATTTGGCGGAGTTCTCCAGCAGATTGCACAGCACGCGCTCGATTAGCACGGCATCAAATTTCAGCAGCGGGAAATCTGCGGGCAGGCTGACTTTTACCGGATGTTGCACCAGCGCATCGCCCAGTAGTTTGATGCTGGCTCCTATCACTTCTTCCAGCGGTTGCCATTCGAGATTGAGGCGGATATTTCCTGCGCGCAACTTGGCCATGTCCAGTAAGTTTTCCACCATACTGTTCAGGTGCATGGCCTGTTCGCGCATGGCAGCGGCAGACTCGCGCGTGGCAGGGGAAGTCTGCGCTTGCAGCAAACTGTCGGCCATGCCGTACAACACGGTGAGCGGGGTGCGGATGTCGTG
>JAGVNQ010000071.1 GCA_020053195.1 Sideroxydans sp. | reverse complement strand
CGCTGGCGGCGGATGCCGGGCACATGGTCAATGATGCTGCCGCGCTGGCTCTGGCGGCGGGCGCGGCCTGGCTGGCGAAACGCTCGCCCTCGTTGCGCCACAGTTACGGTTTGGGTCGCGCCGAATTTCTCGCCGCCTTAATCAACAGTCTGGGATTGCTGGCGCTGGTGGCTTGGCTCACCGTCTCCGCCGTCGAACGCTTGCAGACGCCGCAACCGGTGATGGGCGAAGCAGTATCGATCACCGCCGCGATTGGTCTGGCGATCAACCTGCTGGTGGCCTGGCTGCTGTCACGCGGCGAAAAAAATATCAATACGCGCGCCGCCATGCTGCATGTAATGGGCGACCTGCTAGGCTCGGTCGCGGCACTCCTGGCCGGTCTGGTGATCTATTTCACCGGCTGGACACCCATTGACCCGCTGCTGTCGCTAGCAATAGGCGCGCTGATTTTGTATTCAAGTTTGCGTCTGCTGCGCGAGGCGCTGCACGGGCTGATGGAGGGTGCGCCGTTCGACATCGCGCCGCAAGAAGTGGGCAAGGCGCTGGCCGCTGTGCCCGGCGTTGCCTCGGTGCACGACCTGCACATCTGGCAGGTGAAGGCGGGCGAGACCCTGCTCACCGCGCATCTGGTGGTGCGCGACATCGCCGATTGGGAAAGCGTGCTGGAGACCAGCCATGCCGTGTTGGCGAATCGTTTCGCCATCCACCACGCCACCTTGCAGCCCGAACCGATGACCCGCACCGTGCGCTGGCGCGAGCCGCCGGGGCACGACCTCATCCATTACGATTAAATACCCAATGACTCGGATAACGCGATTCTGGAATGAACATCGTTCCCGCCTGCGCGGCTACATCGCCAAGCGGGTACGCGAGCGCGATGCCGTAGACGACATTCTTCAGGAAGTGTTCCTCAAGGTGAACGCCAGCCTGCATACCGTGAAATCTCACGGCAGCATCTCGGCCTGGCTGTACCGCATCGCGGCCAACACCATCACCGACCATTACCGCGCGCAGCATCCTTGGGAGGAACTGCCTGACGAAATAGCCACACCCGAGCCGGAACGGGACTATGTCGCCGAACTGGCAGCCTGCCTGCAGCCGCTCATCGCCGAATTGCCCGAGACCTACCGCGCAGCTCTGATGCTGTCGGAGATCGAAGGCTTGCCGCAGCGCGAGGTGGCCGCACGCTTGAACATCTCTCTTTCCGGCGCGAAGTCCAGAGTGCAGCGCGGCAGGGAAAAATTGCGCCAGCGTTTGCTCGTCTGCTGCGACATCGAGACCGGTCGCAACGGCATCGTCGGCTATGAGCCGCGCGACAAGACCTGCGATGCGGGTTGCGGCTGAGAAAATATCTTGCGTCTTTTTTGCGATTTCCCCGTCTTTGTGAATACGGCGCAACCTGCGTCGCAATTCAAACAACAGGAGAGATTCATGGATGCGGTAAAAAACGACGAGATACGCCAGACGGTTCGCCAACAATATGGGAAGGTGGCTGAAAGCGCCGGTGCGGGTTGCGGTTGCGGCCCGTCATGTTGCGACACACCGGCGGCCAGTGCCGAGACTTTGTCACAGGGGTTGGGCTACACGCTTGCCGATGTCGGTGCCGTACCGCAAGGAGCCAATCTGGGGCTGGGTTGCGGCAACCCGCAAGCCATCGCCGCGCTGAAACCCGGCGAGACGGTGCTCGATCTGGGCAGCGGCGCGGGCTTCGACTGTTTCCTCGCGGCGGCACAGGTCGGAGACAGCGGACGGGTTATCGGCGTGGATATGACACCTGAAATGGTTTCCAAGGCGCGCGCCAATGCGGCCAAAGGCGGCTATACCAACACCGAATTTCGCCTCGGTGAAATCGAGCATCTGCCGCTGGCCGATGGCACGGTGGATGTAATTATTTCCAATTGCGTAATCAATCTTTCACCGGACAAAGCGCAAGTTTTCCGCGATGCATTCCGCGTACTGAAAGCGGGCGGACGACTGGCGATTTCCGACATTGTCGCGACGGCAGAGTTGCCCGAAGAAGTGCGGCGCGACTTGGCGCTATACACTGGCTGTATGGCGGGCGCATCGCAGATTCAGGAGCTGGAGTCCATGCTGCATGCCGCCGGATTCAGTCAGATCAGCATCACGCCCAAGGATGCGAGCCGCGCATTCATCCGCGACTGGGCACCCGGCAGCAGGATCGAGGAGTTGGTGGTTTCCGCCAATATCGAGGCGGTTAAACCTTAACGCCGGGAAAGGGGGCGAATCACAAAGAACACGGGTGAAACCGGCGGATGGGGGACAGCGAAGCACAAAAAAATGTTTCGCTTTCCGTGCCCGTAATTCTGGCGATGGAAGCAATTTAAATCAACCCACCTCGTGGAAACGCCCGCCAATAGGCGTTCTACGTCATACACATCATGGAGATGCCCGTATTTATTGGCTTGCGGGCAAGGTGGTATTTTAAAAAATGCACTTTGCGGATATTTCGTTACTCCTCGTCCGTGTGCGCGCTCTTGTCGGCGTGAATATCCAGCTTCTTCATTTTCTCCCACAGGTTTTTGCGGCTGATGCCGAGGGCGGTGGCGGTGTGGCCGAAGTGCCAGTGGTTATGTTCCAGCGATTGCTGGATAAATTTGCGTTCGCAGTCGCGCATGTAGTCGGTCAGCGAGCCGTCAGTTGCGGCGGTTTCAGCGGCATCTTGCGGACTGGGAGGCGGCAAGCTGCCATCGTCGAAAAATGCCTCCGCATCCAGCATGGGATTGGTGGACAGGATGCAGGCTCTTTCCACACTGTGTTTGAGTTCGCGCAAATTTCCCGGCCAGTCGTAATCGAGCAGTGCGCGTTCGCCCAAGGGTGAAAGCACATGGCTTTCGTGGCTCAATTGGGCGCACATTTTCAAAAACAATTGCGCGAACCACAACACGTCTTCCTTGCGTTCGCACAGCGGCGGGATACGCAGGCGGATGACGTGGATGCGGTAATACAAATCTTCGCGGAAAGTTTTTTCCTCGACCATTTTTTTCAGGTCGCGGTTGGTGGCGCAGATCAGGCGCACATCAACCGGGATGATGGTTTCGCCGCCGACGCGGACGATGACGCGCTCCTGGATGGCGCGCAACAATTTGACCTGCATGTTGAGCGACATTTCGCCGATCTCGTCCAGAAACAACGTGCCGCCGTGCGCTTGTTCAAACACGCCTTTGCGCGCTTTGGCCGCGCCGGTGAACGAGCCTTTTTCATGGCCGAACAATTCCGATTCGAGCAGGCTTTCGGTGACCGCGCCGCAGTTGATCGCCACGAACGGCGCATTTTTTTCATGCCGCGCGTGGCGGTGAACAAGTTGCGCCACATGCTCTTTGCCCACGCCGGATTCGCCGGTAATCAAGATGGTGCTGGCCAGTTTGGCCAGACGCGGGATGGATTGTTCGATGCCACGCATCACCGGAGAAATGCCCAAGGCATCCGTGCCATGCGCTTCATCCGCTGCGGCGTACAGTTGTTCCGGGCACAGCAGATGGGCTTTTTCCACCAGCAGATCGAGGTCGAACGGTTTGCTGATGTAGTCTGCCGCGCCCAGTTTGAGCAGCCGCACCGCGCGGTCGATAGAGCCGTAGCCGGTGATAAATATGAACGGCGGCAGCGGGCGTTTCTCGGCGGACAAGCGGGTGAAAATTTCTTCACCGTTCAAATCGGGCAAATGGATGTCGCTGATAATCAGATCATATTTTTTGTGGCTGACCGCGCGCATTCCTTCCAGTCCGGTGTGATGCCATTCCACGCGAAAGCCTTCGAGGCCGAAACGGTCGAACAGCGATTCGCCCATGATTTCGTCATCTTCGATCAGGCAAATATTCGGCTGCATGGATTTACTCACGGGGTTGCTCCAGCGGTAATTGAACAGTGAACTGGGTGTGGTCGATTTCGCTTTGTACGGTAATCAGCCCGCCCAATTGTTGCACGATCTGGTAAATCACCCAAAGCCCCAAGCCGCTGCCGCCCTCGCTCATGGAGGTGAACGGCTCGAACAAATAGGATACTTTTTCCTGCGGAATGTGCGAACCGTCGTTGATCACGTCGATAAACAAATGCGCGCTGTCGCGGTAGATGTGCAGATGCACGTTGCCCTGCGCCTGCGTGGCTTTGAACGCATTCAACAACAGGTTGATGATGACCTGGCGCACCAGCGTGGAAGAGATCGGCTGCGCCTCGATGATGTCGATCTCGCGCGTGAATTTGACGCGGTTCTTTTCCACATCGGGTTGCACCAGCGTGCAAATATCCGCCACATCGTTCAAATCGAACGGGCGGGTTTGCGCCTTCGCCTCCACCAGCAACGCAGCCACCGTTTCCTTGATTTGCACCAGCCCGCGCTCCAGGATGGAAAGCGTTTTCAGCGTGAGCGGGTCTTGTTCGCCGTGGCGCTTGAAGGTGCTGATCGCATTGAGCATTCCGCCCAGCGGATTGTTGATTTCGTGCGCCACGCCTGCCGCCAGACGACCCAATGCCGCCAACCGGTCCGAAGTGATGACTTGCTGTTGCAGTTGTTCTTTTTCCTTGAGCTCGCCCAGCATGGTCTTGAACGATTTCGCCAACTGGCCGATTTCGTCTTTGGATTCTTCCAGCTTGATCTGTTCCGGGTCGGGCAATTCATGCGTGATTTTGCTCATGGTGTCGGACAGTTGCAACAGCGGTGCGGCCATGCGCCGCCCCCAATACACGCCGAACGGCAACAGCACGGCCAGCACCAGCAGGGTAATCAGAATGGCGGCTTTGGTCAGCGTGTAAAAACGTTCCTCGAACGGCTTTCTGGAATAACTCATTATCAGCGTGCCCAAACGCACGCCGTCAGACTGGATGGCGGTCGCCAAATAAAACGAGTTCGACTTGTGCGATTCCATCACCGACGGATTCAGCTTGTCCAATTCCTGCGTGTGATTAACCAGTTGCGAAATATTCGGCTCAATGGCAACCGGGTCGCTCAACATCGGAAATTTCTCCGGCTGGGTTGAGACAAAAACTTTGTTGGCCGCATCCAGCACCAGAATATATTCCGCGCCTTGCGCCTTAACTTGATCCTGCGGGATGCGGAACGGCGTGTTGACGATTTCGAACGCGCGCCACACGTCGTCATGCAATATCGGCTCGATCAGCGTTTCGGCAATCACGCGCGACATGCTGTCGGCATTGGCCACCATGTTGTCGCGCAGATCGCCGATGCTGCGATACACCAGCACTGGTGCCAATACGCTGGCCGTGACGATGACCAGCACGGCCACGCGCAGCGGAATCTTGTAATTGAGGCTAATGTCTTTGAGGTGCATTGACTCTTTGTTCTTCCACGAAGCGCGCCATGTCCGCGATGCCGTCAAAAAGGTGATCGTCCCCTTTTACGAAGCCGTTGATGTTGAGCCTGTCCAGCAGAATAACGCCTTCATCGTCATGCCCCATGTTGAACAGCACTTTTTGGAAATTGCCGGTGTCGCGCATGGAAACTCTGGCGGAGGCCACGATAGGCGGAAAACCGAATTCCGGCGATTCGGTAACGATACGCGTGCGCGCGGTGATTTCAGGATGGGTTCTGGATAACGTATCCCACACATAACCGTCCACCGCCCCGCCCTGCGCCAGACCCGAGGCCACCGCCTCCACCACTTTGCGGTGGCTCCACGTGTAAAAATTCTTGGCGAAGAACGAGGCCGGCTGCAAGTTTTGCTTGGCCAGCAGATATTCAGGATAGAGATGACCCGAGTTGGAATCGGGATCGGAGAAAGCGAAAATTTTGTTCGACAGATCGGTCAAGGTACGCGTCTTGGTGTCGGTGGCGGGCACGATGAGATAAGAATGATAAAGCGGCACACCGCGATAAAGCGGCACGGCAACCAGACGAAAATGGTCGCGGTTGCGGATGTAGGGGTAACCGCATAACCACGCGAAATCCAGTTTGCCGTCGCGCAACAAATCCATGATTTCGCGGTAGCTGCCGCGCTGGGTAAACACCACCGGGCGTTTCAAGTGTTGTTCGAGATAGCTGCGCCAAGTATTCAAAAAAGCAGATTGGTCATCCAGAAATACCGGGGTCAGCCCGATACGGAGTGGAGGCTTGACGGGCAACTCACGCGCGAACGGGGTTGGCGTAAAAGTGAGTGCCAACAACAGCAACAGCAGGCAGCGTATTTTGCTCATACCAAATCGGATCGGGAAAGTAGCTGACATTGTTTCTGCGCATTTTCGCCGCACACTTTGCAGCCGGTGTCCTGGCTCAGATTGCTGCGCATGAAATTCATATCCAGCGCGTTGAGCGAAAGCAACTTTCCGCTTAAACCGCGCTCGATCCCCATCAGCAGCTTGAGTGCTTCCGCCGCTTGCAATGTGCCGATGATGCCGACCAGCGGCGCAAAAACGCCGGTAGTGGCGCAACGCAATTCTGCCGCTTCGCTGTCTTCGGGGAACAGGCAGTTGTAGCAGGGCGCATCCTCGCGGCGGAAGTCGAATACCGCGACTTGTCCGTGAAACTGTACGGCAGCGCCGGACACCAGCGGTTTGCGCAAACTCATACACGCATGATTGACGGCATAACGCGTGGCGAAATTGTCGCTGCAATCCAGCACCACATCGGCTTGCGCAACCAACTCATGCAACTTGGTCTCGTCGGCGCGGATCGGCAAAGCGATACATTCGACATCGGGATTGATGTCAGCCACAGCCGTCTGCGCCGAAATAACTTTTGGCTGCCCCACGGTGGAAGTGCGATGGATGATCTGGCGTTGCAAGTTGCTGAATTCCACCGTGTCGTGGTCGCACAGCGTCAGCCGCCCCACCCCGCTGGAGGCCAGATACAACGCTGCGGGCGAACCCAGACCGCCCAGACCGATCACCAGCACACGCGCGTCGCGCAAACGTTGCTGTCCCTCGATGCCGATCTCCTCCAGCAAGATGTGGCGGCTGTAACGTAAT
>JAGVNQ010000291.1 GCA_020053195.1 Sideroxydans sp. | reverse complement strand
GTGCTGATCTGGTCGTTTGCGGTCGGCGTGTGGGTGTGCGACAAAACCGGCAAAGCGCTGGGCGTGGGCGATTACGGCGGTATCGTGTGGGACGAAATAGTCGCGTTTTTGCTGGTGCTGTTTTTCACGCCGGAAGGGCTGGTGTGGCAGTTGCTGGCGTTCTCGCTGTTCCGCTTTTTCGACATCCTCAAACCGCAGCCGATACGCCATTTCGACCAAACCTGGCACGGCGGGCTGGGCGTGATGTTCGACGATATCCTCGCGGCGGGCTACACCCTGTTTTGTCTGGCCGTTATCAAAAGCGTATTGGTATGAGAACGCTGGCCGCAGTGTTGTGCTGTCTTGCGTTGAGCGCGCAGGCAGAAACCTTCAGCGCCAAAGTCATCATGGTGATGGATGGCGACACCGTGATGGTGTTGCGCGGCAAGCAGAAAATCAAAGTGCGTCTGGCCAACATCGACGCGCCGGAAAAAGCCCAAGCCTACGGCCAGCAAGCGCGCGACTCGTTGCAGGAACTGGTCGGCAAAAAACAAGTGCGCATCGACAGCCGGGCCGCCGACAAATACGGGCGCGTCATCGGCATGATCTTGGTCGAAGGGCGCAACATCAACCGCGAACAAGTGTCGCGCGGCATGGCGTGGGAAAACTCCAATTTTCACAGCGACAAAGTCTGGGTTGGTCTGCAAAAAGAAGCACAGCAACTGCGGCGCGGGCTGTGGTCGCAGGATAATCCGCAAGCACCGTGGGATTGGCGCAAACACAATCCCTCAACACAGCCAGCCGTTGACCCGGCGTGCGGCAACAAACGGTTCTGCTCGCAAATGGCCTCATGCGATGAAGCGCATTTTTATCTCGGACACTGCGGCGTGAAGACGCTGGACAGGAACAAAGACGGCATCCCGTGCGAGAGTTTGTGCGCGGGCAAGCAATAAATTTTTCAGGGAGCAGAAAGCATGGATAAGGAAGCCGTCATCCGCATCATCGAATCCGCGCTCAAGAGCGGCAACAAAACGCCGGGATTGTTTGACTTGCCAAAAATAATGGGCATCCGTTCCGAACTGCAATCGTGCAACTCGATCAACGACGTGCTGTGCATCATAGACAACCACAAAACACTCATCACCAAAGCGTTCGGGCTGAAAGAAGAAGTAATCGCCGGGGCGGTGGCGAAGATCAAAGCGCTGGAAATCTGAATTTAACTCAAATAATCTATTTTTAACCCGGAACACGTCATTCCCGCCTGCGCGGGAATGACGGAGCTAATGGATTATCTGGGTTTAACCAATTCGCATTGACACCGCGCGAACCCTCCCCCGATAATCCGGCCATGAACACTTTTCAATCCATTCGCCGTTCCCACGTCATGCCTCGCGCCAATCTGCGCAAGGTATGGCATCGCGCGTCAGGTGGTCTGGAGAGTTAGTTTTTAGATTTGTGTTGTTACCCTCAAACAGGCCACAGAATTTTCTGTGGCCTGTTTGTTTTTGGGCTTGGGTTTGTTCGTTCGAATAAATTCGCACCTACATTCGGCGTTTTAGATTTTTTGTTAAGGAGAAAATCATGTCGCTTCCGGCAGCATTCGTTTCGGTCATTTTGATCTGGTCAACCACGCCGCTCGCCATCAAGTGGAGCGCGCTGGGGGTCGGTTTCAGTTTCGCGGTGTTGGCGCGGATGACCATCGGTGTGCTGTTGAGTGCGGCGTTGATGGCGGCGTTCCGCATCCGTTTCCCGCTGCACCGCAAAGCGTTGCAAGCCTATCTGGCGGGCGGCTTGAGTATGTTCGCGGCGATGGCGCTCACTTACTGGTCGTCGCAATTCGTCAGCTCCGGCACCATTGCCGTGTTGTTCGGTTTGTCGCCGCTTATCACCAGTCTTGGCGCGATGCTGTGGCTGAAAGAAGAAGCGCTCACGCCGGGCAAGCTGGCGGGCATGTTGCTGGGTGTGCTCGGGCTGGTGCTGGTGTTCAGCGGCGGCGCGGGAATTGTTGCGAACTCTGTCAGCGGCTTGATCGCTTTGTTTTTGGCCGTGGTCGCGCAATCGCTGGGCTTGGTCTGGCTCAAGCGTATCAACGATGACAGCCCGCCGCTGGCAACCACGCTGGGCATTCTGAGCGTGTCGCTGCCGTTGTTTCTTGGCGCGTGGTGGTGGCTGGACGGCGATATGCCGCAAAGCGTTTCGCTGCGCGCGGTCGAAGCCACGGTGTATCTGGGCACGTTCGGTTCGGTGCTGGGGTTTGCGCTGTATTACTACCTCATCAAACATATCGAAGCGGGGCGCATCGCGCTGATTACCCTCATCACGCCGGTGGCGGCGCTGCTGCTCGGCCACGCACTGAACAACGAGCAAGTGTTGCCGCAGGTGTGGCAGGGAACGGCTTGCATCCTGTTCGGGCTGTGTCTGCATCGCTGGGGCGAACATTGGTTTGCCTGCCTGCGCGGACGTTGAAAACGGCACAAACGACGGGCAGGCGCGGAAGTTGATAATGTGCCTGCCCCGCAACCCGCGCCGATAGGCGATCTACATCGGGTATGTAGTGGAGAATGGCGTATTTGCTGGCTTGCGGGCAAGTGCATTGTGTGAATATCACAAAAACTTCACAAAATTCAACTTGGATACGCTATGCGCAATCATGTATTCTTAAACCCGCGCATCGCTGCAAATCATGCTTGGCGCTGGTTTGAAACCGCTGGCGCTCATTCATTTCAAAAAACTAAAGGGGGTATCAAAATGACTCGGATATTGGGCGCAGCAATTTCGCTGCTGGCGTTGACATGGGGGGCTGCGGCATCGGCAGCCGGCGGCTGGGTATATGAATCGACGGGAGAGGTGACGGTGGCCGTGGGCAAAGCGCCCGCGCACAGCGCCGTCAAGAATGACGAAATCACCTCCGGCACGGTAATCAATACCGGCGACAACAGCACTGCCGTGCTGAAATTTGAAGACGGCCAAGTGATTAGCATGCAAGCCAACTCCACATTGCATGTGCGCAAATATGTTTACCAACCCAAAGCGCCGAAGAAGAGCAGCGTGTTTCTTGCGGCGGTGAAGGGCGGTATGCGTTTCGTCACCGGCCTGATCGGCAAAACCAGAAAATCGGCTTTCAAGCTGGCAACCCCCACCGCGACCATCGGCATTCGCGGCACGGATGGGATGGTGGTCATCAAGGATGGAAAAGTTTTTGCGAAGGTGAACTCGGGTGGCATTTCCCTAACCAATAAGGCGGGCACGCTGGCGCTGAAAGCCGGTCAAACGGCGATGGTCTCCTCCGCCACCACGATGGCGACCGTGGTTTCTTCGGCAGCCGTGGCAGCC
>JAGVNQ010000072.1 GCA_020053195.1 Sideroxydans sp. | reverse complement strand
GTGGGCAGGCTGCTGCCGGCGCGTCCCAGCGCGATGCGCGCGCGGGTGAAACGTTTTAATTCTTGCCAGGGGTCGAGGGGGGAAAGGGGATTCGCTGGTTGTTCGTTCGGCTCAAACCCCCTCCAACTCCCCCTTATCAGGGGGAGAGCAGAGTCGGCTCCTCCCCTGACAAGGGGAGGCTGGGAGGGGTTTGGCTCTAACGGTTTTTTCGTACTCATGGCGACGGCAACAAATATCTGGGCATGTTCGTCAGCAGCGGAGTGTTTCTGACCGGCAGCACTTGTCCCTTGCCGTCCATAATGTTCATTGCCTTGAGCCATTGCTCAAACTCCGGCGCGGCTTTCAAACCGAGCAGTTTGCGCAAATAGAGGATGTCATGGAAGGAGGTTGTCTGATAGTTCAGCATGATGTCGTCCGCGCCCGGCACGCCCATGATGTAGGTCACTCCGGCATTGGCCAGCAGCGTCATCAGCGTGTCCATGTCGTCCTGGTCCGCTTCGGCGTGGTTGGTGTAACACACGTCGCAACCCAGCGGCACGGCCAGCAGTTTTCCGCAGAAATGATCTTCCAGTCCGGCGCGGATAATCTGTTTGCCGTCGTACAAATATTCCGGCCCGATGAAGCCCACCACGCTGTTGGTCAACAGCGGTGAAAAATGCCGCGCCACCGCATACGCGCGCGCTTCGCAGGTTTGTTGATCGACCCCGTGATGGGCGTTGGCCGAGAGCGCGGAACCCTGACCGGTTTCAAAATACATCACGTTGTTGCCCACCGTGCCGCGCCGCAATGCGAGCGCGGCTTGCTGTGCTTCGTGCAAAATTTGCAGGTTGATGCCGAAACTTTTGTTGGCTTGCTCGGTACCGGCGATGGACTGAAACACCAGGTCAACCGGCGCACCTTTTTCCATGAGCTTGATCTGGTTGGTCACATGCGTCAGCACGCAGGATTGCGCCGGGATCGCATACTGGTTGATGACTTCATCCACCAAGTCGTACAGCTTCATCAGCGCGGGCAAACTATCGGAAGCGGGATTGATGCCGATCACCGCGTCGCCCGCGCCATACAGCAGACCGTCCAGCATGGAGGCCGCGATGCCTTGCGCGTCGTCGGTGGGATGGTTGGGTTGCAAGCGCGACGACAGATGGCCCGGCAAGCCGATGGTGTTGCGGAACGCGGTGACCACGCGGCATTTCGATGCGACCAGAATCAAATCCTGATTGCGCATCAGCTTGCTCACGGCAGCCGCCATTTCGGGAGTCACGCCGCGCGCGATGCGCTTCAACGCGGCGGAATCCGCGCCATCCGACAGCAACCAGTTGCGAAAATCGCCCACCGTGAGATGCCCGATTTCGGCGAACGCTTGCGCGTCGTGCTGATCGGCGATCAGCCGCGTAACTTCGTCGGTTTCATACGGAATGAGCCACTCTTCGAGAAAACGTTTGAGCGGAATGTCGGCCAGACACATTTTCGCGGCCATGCGTTCGGCATCCGTTTCTGCTGCCACCCCGGCCAGAAAATCGCCCGAGCGCGCGGATGTGGCCTTCGCCATCACTTCTTTGAGCGAAGCGAATCGGTAAGTCGTCGCCCCCACACCGCATTGATACGCCATGTTTTCTCCCGCTTAAACCCAAAAAATCCATTAGCCATAAACATCGTCATTCCCGCGAAAGCGGGAATCCAGTTGATTAAATACGCCCCGCGAAGCGGGACAAAACCATGATCTTGTCCGCTTCGCGGGATGTTTTCTTTGCTGGATTCCCGCTTTCGCGGGAATGACGGTTCTAATGAACTATCCGAGTTAAAGCCTAGCGGAATCCGCGCCGCTTGTCTTGCAAAACACCGCTTGCCGCAAACCCGCAAAATTCGCCCACGCAACGGACAAAAACGATCCGGCGCGAACGCCCCTGTTGGCCGCATTGTTACTGCTTGTCTAAGGGCATAGTTTCGTCGTTGAATGCTTTGCGAGTTCACATAAAAAGGGCTAGTATCATTACCATCTAGAACAAGATAGTTATTGCGTTCATTCCATCGCGCTGGTGACGTGAAATGCAAAACGATAATTCGCTGTAAAAACTACGATAAAAGGAGAATGGGATGAACCTCGAAGCATTGTTGGACGAATTAAAGGGTGTCAACGGATATGTAGCATCTGCAATCATGGACTTTACTGGCGAAATGTTGGCCAGCAATTCCACCACGACCGATGTTGACCTTCAGGTGGCCGGTGCCACCTTCAACGATATTTTCCGCTCCGCGCACGCGGCGGCAGGCAAAGTCGGCTTCAAGTCGGCGAATGATCTGGTGGTGCAAACACCGGAAGGCGTAATCATCATGATGTGTACCGGGGTTGAGGAAAAAGCCCACTTGCACCTGATTACCATTCTGGCTAAAGACGGCAACCAGGCATTGGCCAAGATGGCGATGCACAAGATCGCGCCCAAAGTCATGGAACAATTGGTTTAACCAGTACCGGCTTCAACCTCCCGCATTAACCGGCCCGTTAGCCCGATTGCACGGGTCGGTTGATACCGGGAGTTTTCCTCAAGGCAAACGCCGCCCTCACACAGGCAAAGCTTCGAGCTTCGTCGGGTATTAACTTTCAGCTTCAACAGATGGATAAATCGCTTAGCTTGACAGAGATATTGGGTCAGTACCTTCAGATGACCCCGGTCAGTAACTCCCACCATTCCGGGCACTGTCCGTTTTGCTCGTCTGGTGATAAAGACAACCTCATTGTTTCGCTAATTAGCCGGCACTGGATTTGCCTGACTTGCGGTGCCGATGGCGACCGCTTCGACTTCGTTGCCAAGTCCGAAAATATCAGTCGGGCAGAAGCCATTTTATTAGTATCCCGGCATGCGGAATCCGGCGAACCATTCGCTCACGCACGCTTCAAGCCGCAAGCTCCCGCCCCCGAAGAAAAGAAAATTCCCGAGCCGGAACAAACGCCAGAAAAAGCGCCCGCACCAGCTGCGCCCAAGCCGACCAAAGCGAAAGCCGCCTCTGCCAAGCACAGCGCCGGAAGTGAATTGTTGGCGCGCTTTCTCCAATACCGCGATGTCATCCCAAGCTATCAGGGCGCAGCCGTGCTCGATGGTCAGGCCAAGCTGATCGCCAGCGACAGCGACTTTCCCCTTTCGTCCAACCTGACCGGTATCGGAGAAACGCTGACACCGGTTCTGGCGCATGTTGGCACGCTGCTGCCAAAAAACGGGGCGAGCGCGCTACCCGCCACGCTCACTTTTGCTTCCGACGACTTGGCTATCGTCGCGCACCAATCCGGCACGGCGGACAAAGCGTTGCTGCTGCTGGTCCAGCTCGCCAATCCTGCCGACGTGCCCGTGACACGCAGGCTGGTCACCACAGCCTCGAAACCACCCGTCTGATACCCGGGGTGAAGCCATGAATCTGACCGGGGAACTGCACTACCACTTGGAAGATAAAGATTACGCCCGCGTGAAATTCAGCGAAGGCATCAACAGCTTTTCGATTGATATTGTTTTTGTGCCGTCGAGATTCCGGCAACGGGGCATCGGCAAAGAGCTGGTCAACCGCGTGCTGGCGATAGCCGACGCAGCGGGCAAAGAAGTCTTTGTCACCGTGCGCCCCTTGGGACAAAGCAGCGAAGAAATTATTTCCAGCCTGATCCGCTTCTACCAGCAATTCGGCTTCGAGCTCACCGACCGCGATCCGGGGCTGGCCCACATGCGCCGCCCGGTAAGCCCGCCCCGGATATTTTCTTAGGCTTTGTTAATCACCTTCACCAGCAATACCACGATAGCGATCACCAACAGGACGTGAATAAAACCGCCCATGGTGGTGGACGTTATCAAACCCAAAAGCCACAACACGAGCATTACAACCGCAATGGTATAGAGCATGATTTCGACCTTTCTGTTTTCAACCCAAAAAATTCATTAGAACGTCATTCCGGCGCAGACACATAAGCGCAAACTTTGTTGAGCCGGAGTATTTCTCCCTCCCCTTCAAGGGGAGGGTTGGGGTGGGGATGGGGTTAAATTTCATGCCCCCATCCCCCACCTAACCTCCCCCTTGAAGGGGGAGGAATTGGAGAAGCTAGCGCTTATGGGCGCAGCGCCGGAATGACGAGAATTTATAGAATCACTCCGTTGTTGAATGTGCGAATTAATTCGCACCTACCAACAACCCAACCGAGTTCTCCCGCTTAATTCGCAAAATGTTTTTTGGCATCATCCACGCAAACCGCTTTGGCATCACCCGCCGCCGCATCGCATTTTTCAATCGCCACCGCCAGATTCGCATTCCGCTTTTCACCGACCGCCTCGTGGCGCGCTTCGATACCGGCCTCTTCTGCCTTCACGCGCGCATCGGATGATTTTCTATCCGCATTCCGGTTAGCCTTGGTAGTCAACAGCTTCGCTTTCGCATCGGCGCGCACACTCACCACCACGGCTTCCGCCTCTTTCACGCACACATCTCTGGCGTTGCCCGTGCTGTCGTCGCACTTCTCTCTTGCCACCATAAAATCGCCATTCCCTTTGGCCAGCTTCAGCTTGTAGCTCGCTTTGCCGGACGGCTTATAGTTGGACTCAAGCTCGGCCTTGGAAATTCTTTCCGAACGCTTCGCCTCGGCCAAACAAATATCGCGCGCGTTATCGGCAAACACATCGCAGCTCGCCTTGGCGGAAAGATAATCCGCCGCAATGGATTTTTCGGCAGTCTTGTATTCGCGGCTGGACATACCTTGCGCCATCACACTCACACTGAAAGCGAGGCTGGTCACGGCAAGGATGGCGGTAATGTGAGAAGAGTTCATTTTGATTTCCTGATGTGAAGAATGAATAAACCCAAATATTCCATTAGTCAAAATGTCCCCTCCCCCTTGCAGGGGGAGGGCTAGGGAGGGGGTAGAAACGCGACCGTTCCGCAACTCTACCCCCATCCCAACCTTCCCCCTACAAGGGGGAAGGAGCGGGTTCGGCACTAATAATTTTTCGGGATCAATATTAAACGGCGATAGATGCCCTATTCCCTTTGCTCTTGCCACTCCACAAACGGTCTGGCCGCACGCTCTTTCGCCATGCCATATGCCGCCTGATGTCGCCCGGCACGGCTCGCGCATTGCCCCGCAATCACACCAAACTGATTGCCGGTAAGCTCCCCGCACAACTGCCTGATACCGCCCTTGACCTGCTTCCAATTTCCTTCGATACGATCCCAGTTCATGATGGGCCTCCTTGATTTTGATTGAGCCATAAAACTAATGGCGTTGGACAGAACGAGCCTCGATAACAAGTCTTGCGAACTGCCCTGATGTGAATGTGTAACTCACACCGTGAAGCACATCATCCGGTTTCAGCGAGGCAAACTCTGTGCGCTAAAACACACTATCGCGTATCAACTTATTCAATTGCTGATGAAGGAGCGAAGTCTCGGCTCCTCCCCTGATAAGGGGAGGCTGGGAGGGGTTGGGTCTAAAGAATTTTCCGGGTTAAAAATGAATTTTTCAAAAAAGCCGCTTGCCCGCAAGCCAGCAAATACGGGCATCTACAACGAGTGGATAGCGTAGAACGCCATTTGGCGGGCGTTGCGATGAAGGTGAGGTTTAAAAATTGGGCCGATTTTTAATTCGTAGTCGTCGTTCAAACATATCAAAACCGACATCTGTTCTTCGGTCTGAGCGGATGGTGGCTACAGTTCGAGAAGAGAGAACTCGGAGCATTTTCTTTGGATAACCCGCTGATAGATGCCGCGATTCAATCGGCCTATGCATTTTCATTCATTGCCCAGCCCAGCCGCACGGGCTATTATCGCCCCGCTAATTATTCCTCATCGCGCTGCCGGTCACTTAATGAATAAAAAAGAACTCACCGAGACAGACATCCGCACCAAATTCATCACGCCTGCCATCGTCGGAGCCAACGGTGATAAGTGGGACATGCTGACGCAGCTGCGTGAGGAAATTTACTTCACCAAAGGCCGCGTCATCGTGCGCGGCAAGACAGTGAAGCGCGGCGAAGCCAAGAAAGCCGACTACCTGCTGTTCTACAAGCCCAATCTCCCCATCGCCGTGATCGAGGCCAAGGACAACAATCAAGCTGTTGGCGCGGGCATGCAGCAGGCGCTCGAATATGCCGAAATTCTCGATGTTCCCTTCGCATACAGCTCGAATGGCGATGCCTTTCTCGAACATGATCGCACCGCAAAAAACGGCATCGTCACCCGAGAAATTCCGCTCGACCAATTTCCCACGCCAGCCGAACTGTGGGCGCGCTACTGCACAGCCAAGGGTTACAGCGTCGAGCAGCAAGCCATCACCACGCAGGATTATTTCGACGACGGCTCCGGCAGAATGCCGCGCTATTACCAACTGGTCGCCGTCAACCGCTCGGTCGATGCCATCGCGCGCGGCGAGAATCGCCTGCTGCTGGTCATGGCCACCGGAACCGGCAAGACCTACACTGCATTCCAGATCATCTGGCGGCTGTGGAAATCGGGCGCGAAAAAACGCATTCTGTTTCTGGTGGATCGCAATATTCTCGCCGACCAGACCAAGACCAACGACTTCAAACCGTTCGGTCAAGCGATGACCAAGATCACCAACCGCACGGTGGACAAATCCTACGAAATTTACCTCTCGCTGTACCAAGCGGTTACCGGCACTGAAGAAGACAGCAACATCTACAAGCAATTCTCGCCGGACTTCTTCGATTTAATTATCGTGGACGAGTGCCATCGTGGCAGCGCCGCGCAGGACGCGGCTTGGCACGAAGTGCTCAGCTACTTCTCCTCTGCCACCCAGATCGGCCTGACCGCCACACCGAAAGAAACCAAGGAAGTTTCCAACATCCATTACTTCGGCGAACCGATCTACACCTATTCGCTCAAGCAAGGTATCGCCGATGGTTTTCTCGCGCCTTACAAAGTAGTGCGCATCGGTCTCGACAAAGACCTCGACGGATGGCGACCGGAGAAAGGCAAACTGGACAAGTACGGCCACGAAATCGAAGACCGCGAATACAACGAGCGCGATTTCGACCGCAACCTGATTCTCGAAAAACGCGCCGAAGTCGTGGCCGCCAAGATCACCGCCTTTCTCAAAGCCACCGACCGTTTCGCCAAAACCATCGTCTTTTGCGAAAACATCGAACACGCCGAGCGCATGCGTCAGGCGCTGGTCAACGCCAACGCCGACCTTGCCGCCGCCAACAAACGCTACATCATGCGCATCACCGGCGACAACGACGAAGGCAAAGCGCAACTCGACAACTTCATCGACCCCGAATCCACCTTCCCGGTTATCGCCACTACCTCGCAGCTCATGTCCACCGGTGTGGATGCGCAAACCTGCCAGCTCATCGTGCTGGACAAGCGCATCAACTCCATGACCGAATTCAAACAAATCATCGGGCGCGGCACGCGCATCAACGAGGACTACAACAAATTCTTTTTCACCATTATGGATTTCAAGCGCGCCACCGCGCTGTTTGCCGACCCGGATTTTGACGGCGATCCAGTGGGAATCTATGAACCAAAACCGGACGACCCTCCCGTGCCGCCGGACGAGCCGACCAGCGACGAAGAAGAGAATGGCGCAATTATTTACACGCCACCCAGCATTACTGATTCCTTCGGCGCAAGCGAGCCGCCCAAAAAATATTATGTGGATGATGTCGAAGTGATCGTTGCCACCGAACGCGTCCAGTATCTCGACGAACACGGCAGGCTCATCACCGAATCACTCAAAGACTACACGCGCAAAACCGTGCGTCAGGCCTACACCTCGCTCAACGCTTTCCTCAACGCCTGGAACGACGCGGAGCGCAAACAGGTTATCGTCGAAGAACTAGCCAACCACGGCGTATTCCTCGAAGAGCTTGCCGAGCAAGTCGGGCGCGACTACGACGCGTTCGATCTCGTCTGCCACGTCGCGTTTGACCGGCCACCGCTCACCCGGCGCGAACGCGCCGAGAACGTGAAAAAGCGCAACGTCTTCGCCCAATACGGCGGGCAAACTCGCGCCGTGCTCGATGCGCTGCTCGACAAATTTGCCGATGGCGGCGTGAAAAGTGTCGAATCGCTCGACATCCTCAAAGTTGATCCGCTCACCGCCTTCGGCACACCGGTCGAAATCGTCAAACTTTTCGGCGGCAAGGACAAATACCTCGCCGCGATCCACGAATTGGAAACCGAACTTTATCTGGAGGCCGCCTGACCATGAGCCGGAAAACCACCATAGACGTACAGGGCACCGCCATTGCCGTGATTTCACAGGATGAAACCGATTTCATCTCGCTGACCGACATCGCCCGGTATCGAAATACACAAGAGCCCTTTGCCATCATCAATAACTGGATGCGTAGCCGCAGCACCATTGAGTTTCTTGGGCTTTGGGAAAAGTTGAGCAATCCGGGTTTTAAACCTCTCGAATTCGAGAGGTTTAAAACCGAGGCCGGCAGCAACTACTTTGTCCTCTCTCCGCAACGATGGATCGAAACGACCCAGGCTATTGGAATTACCTCGAAATCCGGTCGTTATGGCGGCACCTTCGCTCACCGCGATATTGCCTTTGAATTTGCTTCCTGGATTTCATCGGAATTCAAGCTTTACCTCATCAAGGAATTCCAGCGCCTCAAGGACGACGAAAACCGCCGCCTGTCGCTATCGTGGAACCTCAACCGCACACTGTCCAAGCTCAACTACCGCATCCACACCGATGCCATCCAGGCCAAACTGATCCCCGCCGCCATCACTTCTGCTCAGGCCGCCATCACTTACGCCAGCGAAGCCGATCTGCTCAACGTCGCCCTGTTTGGCCTCACGGCGAAACAGTGGCGCGAAGCCAATGCCAAACTCGAAGGCAACATGCGCGACTACGCCGACATCGAACAATTGCTGGTGCTCGCCAACATCGAAGCCATGAACGCGGAACTCATTCACATGGGTCTGTCCCAAGGTGATCGCCTGACCCGGCTCAACGCCATCGCCATCCGGCAAATGCAAATTCTCACCACCGCCGACACCGCGCGCCTGTTGGGCGCACCCGGCAAGAAAGCAAAATAGCCATGCCCAATGTTTCAAACATCGTCAAATCCATCCAAGACATCATGCGCAAGGACGCCGGCACCTACGGCGACGCGCAGCGGCTCGAACAGCTCGGCTGGATGTTCTTCCTGAAAATTTTCGACGACCGCGAAAAAGAACTCGAACTCATCCGCGACAAATACAAATCGCCGCTGCCCAAACACCTGCGCTGGTCGGCTTGGGCCACGGACGAAGAGGGCATTACCGGCGAGGCGCTGCTCGATTTCGTCAACAACACCCTGCTGCCCAAGCTCAAGGGCATGACCGGCGGTGCGGACAAAATCGCCGGGCTGATCCGCATGTCGTTCGAGGATGCCAACAACTACATGAAGAACGGCACGTTGATGCGCCAGGTCATCAACAAGATCAACGGCATCGACTTCAACGCCTCCGACGACCGCCACATGTTCGGCGACATCTACGAAAAAATTCTCAAGGATTTGCAGTCTGCAGGCAACGCGGGCGAGTTCTATACTCCGCGCGCCGTCACCCAATTCATCGTCGAACAAGTCAATCCGCGTCTGGGCGAAACCCTGATGGACCCGGCGTGCGGCACCGGCGGCTTCCTCACCTGCGCCATCGAACACCTGCGCAAGCAGGCCAAGACTGCGGCCGACGAACAATTCATCCAGGACTGTTTTTTTGGCATCGAGAAAAAGCACCTGCCGCATGTGCTGTGCATGACCAACCTGATGCTGCACGGCATCGACGTACCCTCCAACGTGCGCCACGACAACACGCTGGCCCGTCCGCTGCGCGACTGGTCGCCCAAGGAAAAGGTGAACGTGATCGTCACCAACCCGCCCTTCGGCGGCATGGAAGAAGACGGCATCGAAGCCAACTTTCCGTCCGAATTTCGCACCCGCGAAACCGCCGATTTGTTTCTCGTACTGCTGATGAAAATCCTCAAGCCGGGCGGCCGCGCCGGGCTGGTGTTGCCGGACGGCACACTGTTCGGCGAAGGCGTAAAGACGCGCATCAAGGAAGCGCTACTTACCGAATGCAACCTGCACACCATCGTGCGCCTGCCCAACGGCGTGTTCAACCCCTACACCGGCATCCGCACCAACCTGCTGTTCTTCACCAAGGGCCAGCCCACCACCGAAGTCTGGTACTACGAGCACCCGTATCCGGCAGGTGCGAAGAGCTATAACAAGGGCAAACCGATTCGCATCGAAGAATTCGAGCCGGAGCGGGCATGGTGGAATAACAGAGTCGAAAACGAACAGGCCTGGCGCGTGCCGATAGCAACCATCAAGGCAGGCAACTACAACCTCGACCTGAAGAATCCGCACCGGAGCGATGAAGGCCCCGGCGACGTGGACCACCTGCTGCCGGAATATGAAAAGCTGCTGGCGCAGATTGCCGAGACACGTACGGCGCTGAAAAAAGAACTGCGCCACGCTCTCAACGCAGGAAGCAAGGCATGAAGCTGGAAACATTTTTCGAGAAGTTCGAGCAGTTCGCGGATGCGCCGAATGCGGTGGCGAAGATGCGGGAGTTAATTCGGCACTTGGCGGTTACAGGCAAGCTTATCGCCCAAGAGCCCCGCGACGAGTCCGGCGAACTACTTCTCCAGAGGATCAACGCGGAACGATTGGCAGCAGTAAAGGCACGTCAGATCAGTCCGATGAAAACTTTACCAGAGATACGCAGAGACGAGCTGCTGTTCGAGCTTCCGTCTGGATGGGCAGCCGCCCGCCTTATCGAACTGGTGATGGAAATTCAAACGGGCCCATTTGGAAGCTCGCTGCACAAGAGTGACTATCAGCTTGGCGGCACACCAGTCATCAACCCGGCATCTCTGAGGGACGGGAATATCGTTCCAATTGAAGAAATGGCCATTGGACATGCAACGCTAAAACGTCTTGAAGTCTTCAAGCTCAGCGCGGGAGACATTGTGATGGCGCGAAGGGGCGAAATGGGGCGATGCGCCATCGTAACGAAAAGTGAAGAAGGCTGGCTTTGTGGAACAGGCAGCCTCATCTTGCGGATGCCTTGTGCTTTATACGCGCCATACTTTGCAATGTTAATCGGCGCACCAATGGCTCGAACATATCTCAGTGGCGCAGCAGTAGGCACAACAATGCAGAATCTCAATCAATCCATTCTGGCAAAGATGCCAGTCGGAGTCCCGCCGCTCTCCGAGCAAAAGCGCATTGTGGCGAAGGTGGATGAGTTGATGGCCTTGTGCGACCGGCTGGAGGCGCAACAGCAGGAACGCGACACCCGCCACGCTGCGCTCGCCCGCGCCTCCCTCGCCCGTTTCGCCGAAGCCCCCGCCCCGGCCAACCTCGACTTCCTGTTCCACCAGTCCTACACCATCGCCCCCGCCGACCTGCGCAAATCCATCCTCACCCTCGCGGTGCAAGGCAAGCTTGTTCCGCAAGACCCAATTGATTCTTACGATGGACACAACATGCATGATGAGACTAACTCAGATGCTCCACATGACATACCGGAGACGTGGGCGTGGACTTGTCTCGGTGAACTTGCCAAGTTTATCAACGGTGACCGAAGCAAGAATTACCCATCAAAAAGTTTCCGAGTAGAAACGGGAGTTCCATTTATTAATGCTGGCCATCTGGTTAATGGTGACGTGGCTCTGGATGGCATGGACTACATTACGGAGGCGCATTTCGACTTACTCGGAGGAGGAAAAGTTGAGAGTGGCGATGTCCTTTATTGCCTTCGCGGCTCATTGGGTAAGAGTGCTGTTGTGACGAGTATTGATCGCGGAGCAATAGCCTCATCGCTTCTGATTATCAGACCATCCAATCGAATTATCGAGCGGTTTCTCTACGCATATCTGACTAGCCCATTAGGCGCATTGATGATTTCGAAATACGACAATGGATCAGCACAACCGAATTTGTCTGCTGCAAACGTGAAGAAGTATTTGGTACCGCTCCCACCTCTCGCCGAACAACACCGCATCGTCGCCAAAGTCGAACAACTGATGGCCTTGGTGGATCAGTTGGAAACCCAACTATCCGAGGCCAGAGCAAAGAGTACAGCACTGCTCGAAGCCGTCATTCACGAATTGCTGAATCCCTCCGCCGAGATCATCGACCTCGCCAGCTACCGCGCCGCTATTGGTTGTTACGCCATCAGCAAGATGAGCGACAAGCGTTACTTTGGCCGTACCGCTGCGATGAAAACGTTGTATCTGGCCGAGGCGCATGTGGGGATGAGGCTCGGTTTTCAGCCAGAGCGTGAAGCCGCTGGCCCGCTCGATCCTTGGCTTTATCGATTTGAAGATGAGGGCAAGCAAAAAGCGTGGTTCAAGGCAGTTGAGAATGCTTCCAATGGCAAAATGAAAGTCGAATACCAGCCCGGCGAGATGCTCGTCGCACAGGCAGCGCATGCAGAAAGCCTGCTTACCCCGGAACAGCGCAAAGAATTCGACCGGTTGCTCGATTTGTTGTCGGACAAAAAAACCGAGGAAGTGGAAATCATCGCCACCTTATTCGCGGTTTGGAACGATTTCCTGATCGACGGCCATGTGCCGAGCGACGATGAAATCGTGACCGAAGTCCGTGAGAATTGGCATGAGAGGAAAGAGCGTTTTACACCCGCGCTGCTGCGGCGATGGCTAGGCTGGTTGCGCCAGCACAGCCTGGTGCCTCAAGGGCGACTGCCGCACACCGTACATCAATCGAATTTGTCATTTAATTGAACCTGTTGCAGGCTGTCATTCGTCGCTGACCAAATCAACAAACAGCAAAGCGGGCATGGACGATGAGCAGGCCAATAAAATTTCACCTCAACTGCCCGCATTCCCCAACCTGCAAAACCTCACCCCTCCTGCGAATCCCAATCCTGCATATCCCAGTCGCTGCTCATTTCGCGGCGTTCGACGACGACATCAGAGGTGGGGATGGCGCAGCAGAACAGGGCCATGCCCGCGTTTCTATCTTCCGCGCTCAATCCGATTTCGGTTGCTTTGCCATGATCTACCGTGCCTTGCAGCACGTTGCCTTTGCACATGCCGCATGCGCCATCGCCGCAACCGCGCGGGAGTTGGTGGCCGTGTTTGGTTGCGGCATCTAGGATGGTTTCGCCCGCTTCGGCGATGAAGGTGTGGTTGCCCGGTTGAAGTGTGATGCTGAATCCCATGATGTTTTCCATTGTTGATTAATCTAAAGCCGGACGTGCCGGTACTAAAAAATGATGCGTCTGCGTACCACTTAAACTCCCTTCCCCCGCAGGCGGAAGAAGAGCTGAGGATGAGGGTTTGTGTTTACCCATTTGATTGGGTTTCAATTTACCTACCCTCTCCCCAACCCATAAACCTCACGCTTTTGTAGGTCGGGATTTATCCCGACGGTGTTGTCGGAAAGAAAAAAACGTCGGGATAAATCCCGACCTACGAAAACCAGCACGGTTCACAGAATTCAATTCGGACGATCTTTGATCGGCTGCAATCTCTCCCGCCAGCGGGCGTGGGGCTTAATGCGCCCACAACTGAGCGAGCACAAGTATGCGTCAAAACCCGGATATTTTAAATCACACTGCCCGAAGAAGCGCGCCAATAGGCGCTCTACATCATTCACAACGCGTAGATGCCCTATCCATGCGCTTCTCCATGATGTTTGTGTTTCAAAATACGCATTTTTACTCGTGCAGCATGTCGCTCAGTTTTTCGCCGATCACCATCGCGGTGGCGTTGGTGTTGCCGCCGATCAGCGTGGGAAATATCGACACGTCGGCGACGCGCAATCCTTCGATTCCTTTGACTCTGAGCTGGGCATCGACCACGGCCAGCGGGTCGCTGGCGGGGCCCATTTTGCAGGTGCCGG
>JAGVNQ010000303.1 GCA_020053195.1 Sideroxydans sp. | reverse complement strand
GGCGCGCCTGTATGCCACCGGCGGCAATGCAGCGATTTTCTACGGCCTCGGCGTGACCGAGCATTCGCAAGGTTCGACGGCGGTGATCGCCATCGCCAACCTCGCCATGGCCACCGGCAACGTCGGGCGCGACGGCGTGGGCGTGAATCCGCTGCGCGGGCAGAACAATGTGCAAGGCTCGTGCGACATGGGCGGCTTCCCCGATATTTATCCCGGCTATCGCCATGTTTCTGATTCCGCCACGCGCGAGTTGTTTGAAAAAGCATGGAGCGTGAACCTGCAAGCCGAGCCGGGCCTGCGCATCCCCAACATGCTGGAAGCCGCGCTGGACGGCTCGTTCAAGGGTCTCTATTGTCAAGGCGAAGACCCGGCGCAGTCCGACCCCAACACGCAGCACGTGCAGGCCGCACTGGCCGCGATGGAATGTGTGGTGGTGCAGGATTTGTTCCTCAACGAGACGGCGAAGTTCGCGCATGTATTCCTGCCCGGCGCATCGTTCCTGGAAAAAGACGGCACGTTCACCAACGGCGAACGGCGCATTTCGCGCGTGCGCAAAGTCATGCCGCCGCTTGCGGGCAAAGCCGATTGGGAAGTGACGCTGGGGCTGGCCGCAGCGCTGGGCTACCCGATGCACTACGACCACCCGTCGCAGATCATGGACGAGATCGCCTACCTCACGCCGACCTTCGCCGGAGTCAGTTACGACAAGCTGGAAACAATGGGCAGCGTGCAATGGCCGTGCAACGACAAGATGCCCGAAGGCACGCCGCTGATGCACGTGAACACTTTCGTGCGCGGCAAGGGGCGCTTCTTTAATACGCAATATGTGCCCACCGACGAAAAGGTCACGCCGCGCTTCCCGCTGCTGCTCACCACCGGACGCATCCTGTCGCAATACAACGTCGGCGCGCAAACGCGGCGTACCGAGAACGTGCAGTTCTACGGCGAGGATGTGCTTGAAATCCATCCGCACGATGCCGAAGAACGCGGCATCAAGGGCGGCGACTGGGTCGGCATCCAGTCGCGCGCGGGCGACACCGTGCTGCGCGCCACCGTCACCGAGCGCGTGCAACCCGGCGTGGTTTACACCACCTTCCACTTCCCCGAATCCGGCGCGAACGTCATCACCACCGACAACTCCGACTGGGCCACCAACTGCCCCGAATACAAAGTGACGGCGGTGCAACTGGTGAAAGTGGAGCAACCGTCGGCATGGCAGAAACGCAATGCGCGCGAGAATGAGAAGCAGCGGAAGTTGTTGGCGGGTGCGAAGCAGTAGCTCCCTTCTCCCGCCTGTGGGCGAGGGGCTAGTATTCGTAGGCCGGGTTACGCTGCGCTAACCCGACCTACGGAGATGCCCGCCAATAGGCGATCTGTATCATGCATTTGATGGAGATGCCCGTATTTGGCCGCTTGCGGGCGAGGTGGCTTAAATAAATCCTTTTACGCTGGCTGCGCCGGTTCACTGGACGAGGGGTGTGTTGTTTGAAACTCGCGCGTCACAGGTTGTACCAGTCCGTTTAAGTCGCCGCCTTTGATGCCGATTTCGTTGAGTACGGCATCCAGTATCGGTTGTTGGGCGCGGTAGGCTAAGGCGGCGGAGACCGCTTGTTCGGCCAGGTTGCCGCCGGATGATGTGTTGGTCGCGTTGCCTGCCGTGTCGTGGCCGTTGCGGTTGAGGCCATCGACTTGCATGATTTTGATGCTGTCGATGTGTTCCATCGGTTTGACCGAGGCTTCGATGATGCCTGGCAGCGCTTCGATCAGTTTCATTTTGACTTGCATGGCGATTTGCTCTGCGTCCAGCGTGTTGAGCGCGGCGTTGCGCATTTCGATGCCGTTGGCTTCCACTTGGTATTGCACTTGCTGCGCTTCGGCTTTGATTTTTACGGCTTCGGCCAGATTTTGTGCGGCATCTTTTTCGGCGGCGGCGGCGACACGCACGCCGATGGCTTGTTGCTGCGCGTCTTGTTCGGCGGCGACCAGCGCGATTTGTTTTTCGCGTTCTGCTACGGCCACTTCGCGCGCAGTTTTCACTTGTTCTTCGGCACGGGCGGCGAGGGCGCGCGCTTCGTTGGCTTGCGTCTCGGCTTCGGATTGCGCTTTTGATTTTTCCGCGATGGAAATCAGCTTGTCTTGATCGGCCAGTGTGGTGCGTTTTTCCTGTTCGATTTTGGCAACTTGCACGTCGCGGTCAGCTTCGATCTGGCGCTGGCGAATGGCGCGATTTTTTTCCACATCGGCTTCCTGCACCAGTCGCTCGGCATCAATTCTGGCTTGCTGCGCTTCGCGGTCGCGTTGCGCGGTGATGCTGGCCACCTCGGCTTTTTGCTGGGCGTTGCGCGTGGCGACTTCCTGTTGCTGGTGCAGAGTGGCGAAGGTCTGGTCTTTCTCGATGTTCAGCTTGAGTTGCGACGCTTCAAAATTTTTCTTGGCGATGGCGACCGAGGTGTCTTGTTCGATCTCGTTGCGTTCGCGGGCGCGTTGTTGCGTCTGCTGCGTGAGCTTGGTCAAACCCTCCGCATCAAAGGCGTTTTGCGCATCGAAAAATTTGATTGGCGTTTGATCCAAGCGCGTCAAGCTCACCGATTCCAGCTCCAACCCGTTCTTTAGCAAGTCTTCGGATACCGCGTTTTGCACGGCCTGGATGAAGTCACCGCGTTTGTCCAGTAACTGGTGCATGCTCATGGAAACCGCCGCCGCGCGCAGCGCATCGACGAATTTATCTTCCACCAATTCTTTTAGCGAATCGGGGTGCATGGTGCGCTGTCCCAAGGTTTGCGCGGCATTTGCCACGCCGTCCGCGCTAGGGCTGACGCGCACGAAAAACGCGGCCACGGCATCCACGCGCAAACGGTCCAACGTAATCAAACTGTCCGCGCCTGAACGCGATACTTCTAGTTTGAGCGTGTTCATGTTGATGCTTACGCACTCGTGAAAAATCGGCAGCACAATCGCGCCGCCGTCCATCACCACTTTTTGTCCGCCCAAGCCGGTGCGGACAAACGCCAGCTCTTTGGAAGAGCGGCGATACAGGCGGGCAAAAATCATCCCGATGGCAAACAGCGAGACCAGAACGATGCCCGCCATGATTCCCAAACCCATTAATTCTTCCATCTATTTTCTCCCTGAGATTTACAGAATGTCGGGACGCGGATTGGCGATAGCCAGAAAACGCGACCCGGAAATATGTTTGACCAATAGCACCGACTCACCCGATTTGAATTCGTCGGTTTCGCCTTCCGGCTCGACGCGCACGTAAAAAGTTTGCCCCTGCTCGTTTTTTACTTTGGCTTCGGCGTGATAGTTGGCGCGTGCCGTGCCGTTCATCACCACCGCCACATGCCCCACCAGCGTATCCAACGTCACCGCCGAAGTTTCGTCCTTGGGCACGATGCGCGCGATGGCCGCGCCGGATATGCGTGCCACCGGAACCGCGCCTACCAACGCCAGCGGTACGGACAACAACGGGTATAGGTAGAAGCCGAGCAGGCCGTGAGTGATCGCGTTCATGGTCAGCCCGATGAGGGCGAACGCGGTCAGCAAAATCACCAGCATCACCAGCAGCGGCGCTTTGCCGATATGTAACCAGCCCAGCCACGAATCGGCAGCGCCCTCGATTCCTTCGGGCGCGAAATCGTTCAGCCATTCCGAAATCCCGAAACCGAAATGCGCGGCGATGCCTTCGACGATACCGATTATCAGCACGACGATGACAGCGGCCACAAAAGGTAACGATTGCGGCGCTAACAGAAACTCCATAACTCCTCCCGAGTGGTCGCGGTTCAGTGGTGCGGCGAATTACGGGCATCTCTAAAAATCCAAATTTCGTCGCAATACTGCGTTGCTCACAAAAAATTACTCCTTACATATCCAATATATGCTGCGTCGCAATTTTTTGCTCGCGCCTTGTCTTGCTTAGAACTTTGAATTTTTAGCGATGCCCTTACTTTTGCTCACCCGCCTTGAGCGCGGCCAGCCGTTCGGCGATGCGGTTGCTGCGCTGCATGTCTGCCAGCTCTTTCAACTTGCCCGCATCTTGCGAGATACCCATGCCGAGACCGGTGACCCCGGTTTGTCTGGACAACACGCGACCGAACGCGGTTTCGGCATCTTCCACGCGCATCTGCCTGTTCGTGCTGCCGTTAGCCGATGCGCCCGAGTTCTGCGCGGCGCTGGCGGCCAGATATTCGCTGAGCACTTGTTCCAACTCGCGCTTCTTGGCTTGCAACGCCAAGATGTAGCTTTCGGATTCCTTGGCGCGCTCTGACTGTTCATCCAGCGATTTTTGCAGCACCGGCAAATAATCCTCGATGTCGGCCTGGCGACCGATGGCGGCACGCGCCAGATCGTCGCGGCTTTGCCCCACCGCCACCAACACCTGATCCGCCAGCTTTTCGTGCTCGCCGTTCAGCTTGGCCATTTGCGACATGACCAGATGTTTGGCCGCTTCGGCTTTGCCGAGGTCAAGGCGCACTTCGCCAATCACTTGGTCAATCTCGCGCACCGATTGCATCATGATGGCATCCGGTGCCAGATTTTCCGCCTTGTCGATCAGGGCGTGCGTTCCGCCGGCAATGATGCGGGAAACACGTGTCGCTACAGTCTCAGCCATTTGAAGCCTCCTTGTTTTTGCGGGTTGAAATGATTGCTGCAATTTCGATGATGTCATCGAGATATGGCGCTAACACCTGCTTGTCGTAAGTCGCGGGGTTGGATATTACCCCGAGTCGCAGCAGGGTCGAAAGCAGTCTGAAACTTTGTTGAGCCAGCAGCGCTTCGCTGGCGCTGGCTTTTTCCAGATCGC
>JAGVNQ010000038.1 GCA_020053195.1 Sideroxydans sp. | reverse complement strand
GCGCGGCAGAAATGGAGGTGCTGGAATGCCCGGTGCCGAATGCGTCGTAAATGCTTTCGTTGCGTTTGGGAAAACCGGAAATACCGCCCGCCTGGCGCAGCCCCTTCATCGCTTCGCGCCGCCCGGTGAGGATTTTGTGCGCGTAGGTCTGATGACCAACATCCCACACCAGCTTGTCCTGCGGCGTATCGAACACGTAATGCAAAGCGATGGTCAGCTCCACCGTGCCAAGATTGGAGGACAGATGTCCGCCGGTTTTGCTCACCGATTCGACCAGAAAAGCGCGCAGCTCGTCCGCCAGCGGCGGCAGTTGCTCGCGCTTTAGTTGGCGCAAGTCGGAGGGAGAATTGATGGAATTCAGAATGGGTTGCATCAGAACTTCCGCATCACGATGAAGTCGGCCAGTTCGCGTAAGCGTTGCGCCGGTGCGCCCAAATCCGTTAACGCTTCTATCGCTTGCCCGTGCAGTTCCGCCGCCATTTTTTTGGCGGCAGAAACGCCCAGCAACGTGACATAAGTCGGCTTGTCGTTGTCGGCATCCTTGCCTGCGGTCTTGCCCAACGTGGCGGTGTCGGCCTCGCTGTCGAGAATGTCGTCCACCACCTGAAAAGCCAGCCCGATACATTTGCCGTAACGGTCGAGCTGATCGAACTGGGCTTGCGTCAAATGGCCGCAATGCGCGCCCAGCAAAATGGCGCAACGGATCAGCGCGCCGGTTTTATGGATGTGCATTTGCTCCAGTTCCGGCAGCGTCAATTGTTTGCCCACGCTGTCGAGGTCGATGGCCTGCCCGCCGCCCATGCCGCGCGAACCGCTGGCCACCGCCAGCAAACGCACCATCTGCAACTGCGTGGCGGCATCTTCGTTCAGTAAGTGCTCGGACAACAACTGGAACGCCAGACTTTGCAGCGCATCACCCACCAGCAGCGCGGTGGCTTCGTCGTATTCGACGTGGCAGGTGGGCTTGCCGCGCCGCAACACGTCGTCGTCCATACACGGCATGTCGTCATGCACCAGCGAATAAGCGTGAATGATTTCCACGGCGGCGGCAGCGATTTCCACGCGCTCCAGTGGCGCACCCGCCAGCTCGCCCGCCGCAAACGCCAGCAGCGGACGCACGCGCTTGCCGCCGTCCAGCACGCTATAACGCATCGCGGCATGCAGCCTTTGCGGCATGATGTCCGGCTGCGGCAGCAGGCGTTTCAGTGTTTCTTCAAAACGGGATTGGTGGGCGGAAGCCCAAGCGGAAAAATCAGACATCGTTAAACCTCAAAACCTAAGTTAGCCACGGATCGACACGGATAGTCACCGATAAAACCGTGCGTTAAGCGAGGGGGGATACTCACCTGAATGGTGGGCGCAGGTTCGCCGGGAATGAAGCTGTTTATCCGTGTTTCATCCGTGTTCATCCGTGGCTCAATCTGGTTTTTATGTTTAATTTGCATCACTGGCTACGGAGAAATCCTTGAGCGCGCCGTCTTCCAGCACGCGCACTTGCTGCTGCGCATCGTCCAGCCGCGCGCGGCAGAATGCCAGCAGTTCCGCGCCGCGTTTATAGGCCGCCAGCAAGTCTTCCAGCGACAGCTTGCCGGATTCCATATCCGCCACCACTTGCTCCAGCTCTGCGGTTGCTGCTTCGAAACTCTGTGTCTTGCCGGATTTAGCCGCCATCTCGATTCCCAATCTGCCTCGGTTTCTGCGTGAGGGCGGCATTTTACCCAAGCCCCCCGCACAGAGCCAATTATTATTGCCCCCCTATTCGATTTCGGGGACAATCCCCGCCCCGAAAGGCCGCCTCTAAAAATTCAAAATTCTAAGCAAGACAAGGCGCGAGTAAAAAATCACGACGCAGCATATGATTGATATGTAAGGAGTGATTTTTTGTGAGCAACGCAGTATTGCGACGAAGTTTGGATTTTTAGAGGTGGCCTAAAAATGGTATTCACAGAGAGAGTGGGTATGTCCGAAATCGCTAAAGCACAGCAGTTCAATCCCGTTTCCGCGCAACCGCCGCTACGCTGGTATTTCGATCCGAAAGTGCTGGAGATCGAGCAACGCGTGTTGCTGGATGCCGGACCGAAATACGTCGGCCACGAGCTGATGGTGCCCAATCTGGGCGACTACCACGTGATCGAGTGGATGAACAAAGCCAAGATGCTGGTGCGCAACGAGAACGGCGTGGAGCTGCTATCCAACATTTGCCGCCACCGCCAGGCCACCATGCTGGAGGGACGCGGCACTGCGAAAAACATCGTGTGCCCGCTGCACCGTTGGACTTACGAAAACACCGGCGAACTGATGGGCGCGCCGCACTTTCCCGCCAACCCTTGTCTGCATCTGAACAAAACCCCGCTGCAAAACTGGCACGGCCTGTTGTTCGCCGGACAACGCGATGTCGCCAAAGACCTGGCCAATATGCCCGCGTTCAAGGAAATCGACTTCTCCGGCTATATGCTGGATCGCGTCGAGGTGGACGAATACAACTTCAACTGGAAAACCTTCATCGAGGTGTATCAGGAGGACTACCACGTCGTACCGTTCCATCCGGGACTCGGGCAACTGGTCAACTGCGATGAACTGAACTGGACCTTCGGCGAAAATTTCAGCGTACAGACCGTGGGACTCAACGACCCGAAACGCAAAGCGGGCAGCGCGGTTTACCAGCAATGGGCCGAGCAATTGATGAAGTACCACAAAGGCGAACTGCCAAAATACGGCGCGATCTGGCTGACTTATTACCCCAACATCACCGTCGAGTGGTATCCGAACACGCTGGTGGTAAGCACAGTCGTGCCGCGCGGCACGGATGCATGCACCAACATCGTCGAGTTTTATTACCCCGAAGACATCGTGCTGTTCGAGCGCGAATACGTGGAAGCCGAAAAGAAGGCCTACCGCGAAACAGCAGTGGAAGACGATGTCATCTGCCTGCGCATGCACGAAGGCCGCCGCTCCTTGTACAAAGCGGGCACGGAAGAAGTCGGCCCCTACCAGTCGCCGACCGAAGACGGCATGCGCCATTACCACGAGTGGCTGCTGCGTAATATGCAACCGCATCTGTAAATTTTTAGCAATGCGTAGGTTGGGCAAAGCGCAGCGTGCCCAACAATTTTATTCACCATTGCCAATGTTGGGCACGCTGCGC
>JAGVNQ010000169.1 GCA_020053195.1 Sideroxydans sp. | reverse complement strand
TTATTGGCTTTGAACACCACAAAGGTACTCCCGTTTGCTTCACCTTATCCTCTGTGTCTGCGCCTTAAGGTGTCGCATTTCGAGGTTGAATTCGCGCGTATAGCACGTAGATGCCCTATCCATGCGCTTCTTCACGAGGTGCACCGAAAAAATCGTTATTTTGGGCTAACCTTTTTCCGCATTGCCGCCGGTGAAGCACTTTGCGATTCCTTCAGCAAAAACCGCTCAAACTCCTGCGCCGCAACCGAAGGTCGTTTGTCCTTGCGCTGCACGATGTACCAGTGGCGCACGATGGGAAAGTGATCGACATCCAGCATCACCAGACGTTTGGTTTCCAGCTCCATGTCGATGCCGTGGCGCGAAATGATGCCTATGCCCATGCCCGCCTGCACCGATTGTTTGATCGCTTCGTTGGTGTCCATCGCCATGTGTTTGGGCAGCGCGAGTTTGTGGCTGGCGAAGAAACGTTCCACCACGCCGCGCGTGCCGGAGCCTTGTTCGCGTAGCAGGAAAGTTTCGGTCGCCAATTGCTTGGGCTGAATCTTTTTGGCGCGCGCCAGAGCGTGCTTGGGCGCGGCGATGACCACCAGCGGGTTTTGCATGAAGGCTTCGGCGCGCATTTCCGCGCCTTCAGGCGGCTGACCCATGATAGCGAGATCGGCGATGTTGTCGGCGAGTTGCTTGATGACGGCATCGCGGTTAGCCACCGACAAACTGACCTGAATCTTGGGATACGCTTGAATGAATTTCGCCAGCAATTGCGGCATGAAATAGTTGGCAGTGCTGACCACCGAGATATTGAGATGGCCGCGCTCCAACCCCTTCATTTCGTCGAACGCCGTTTCCATTTCTTGCATCAGTTGCAGCATGGAGCGTGCGTAATGCAACAGTTCTTTTCCAGCCGAAGTGAGATGCTGCTTTTTTCCGACCTGTTCAAACAGCGGCAAACCGACAGCAGTCTCGGCCTGCTTGATCTGCATTGACACCGCCGGTTGTGACAAAAACAATTCCGTCGCCGCACGCGAATGATTAAGATGGCGGGCAACGCTCTCGAAGACTTGTAGTTGGCGGATTGAGATGGGCAGCATGGGGAGAATATTCCTTAAACAAAAATTAGCCACGGATTCACACGGATGAAACACGGATTAGCCCAGCTAAGTTGATACCTGTCGGGAGAAACAACCAGAAATAAATCTTCGAGGTTTTATCCGTGTTTCATCCGTGTCCATCCGTGGCTAAACTGTATTTGTATTAGATTTATACCATAAGCCGCCCTTATGGTTCGCATAAAAACATCTGACTGTTATTTATGGTTGGCGGGCGTATAGTTCGTTCAGCATTCAACAACAACATTAACGAGGAAAATCAAATGGACCAGTCCAGTCGTTACTCAAACCTTGATCTCAAGGAAGCAGATTTAATCGCAGGCGGCAATCACGTGTTGACCGCTTACATCATGAAGCCCAAGACCGGGCACGGATTTCTGGAAGTGGCCGCGCACGTCGCCGCCGAATCTTCCACCGGCACCAACGTCGAAGTTTCCACCACCGACGACTTCACCAAGGGTGTGGATGCGCTGGTGTACGAGATCAACGAAGAAACCGGTCTGGTCAAAATCGCTTATCCGGTTGATTTGTTCGACATCAACATCACCGATGGTCGCGCTATGATCGCCTCGTTCCTGACGCTGACCATCGGCAACAATCAGGGCATGGGCGACTGCGAATACCTGAAGATGCACGACTTCTACATGCCGCCCAAGTACCTGCGTTTGTTCGACGGCCCGACCGTCAACATTGTGGATATGTGGCGCATGCTGGGTCGCCCGATCAAGGACGGCGGCTACATCGCCGGAACAATCATCAAACCAAAATTGGGTCTGCGTCCCGAGCCGTTCGCCAAAGCGGCGTACCAGTTCTGGCTGGGCGGCGACTTCATCAAGAACGACGAACCGCAAGGCAACCAGCCGTTCTGCCCGCTGAAAAAAGTGATCCCGCTGGTGGTGGACGCGATGAACCGCGCGCAGGATGAAACCGGCGAAGCCAAGATGTTCTCCGCCAACATCACCGCCGATGATCCTGCCGAAATGATCGCGCGCGCCGAGTTCATTCTCGATGCGTTCGGCTTCAATGCACCGCGCGTGGCGTTCCTGGTGGACGGTTATGTGGCAGGCCCGACCGCTGTGACTGTTGCCCGTCGCAATTTCCCGGCGCAGTTCCTGCACTTCCACCGCGCAGGCCACGGTGCGGTGACTTCGCCGCAATCCAAGCGCGGCTACACCGCATTCGTGCACTGCAAGATGACGCGTTTGCTGGGAGCGTCCGGTATGCACGTCGGCACCATGGGTTACGGCAAAATGGAAGGCGAATCTTCCGACAAGCTGATCTCGTTCATGTTGGATGATGATGTCGCGCAAGGTCCATACTTCAAGCAAGAGTGGCACGGCATGAAAGCCACCAGCTCGATCATTTCCGGCGGCATGAACGCGCTGCGTCTGCCAGGATTCTTCAAGAACCTCGGCCACGGCAACGTGATCAACACCGCAGGCGGCGGCGCTTACGGTCACATCGACTCTCCGGCAGCGGGTGCCAAGTCGTTGCGTCAGGCTTACGAATGCTGGAAAGAAGGCGCAGACCCGATTGAATACGCGAAAGAGCACAAAGAATTCGCGCGCGCATTCGAGTCCTTCCCAAAAGATGCGGACAAGCTGTTCCCCGGTTGGCGCGAGAAGTTGGGCGTGCATAAATAAGCTTGAGCAGTACCCGAGCGAAAATGCGCCCCCACTTGCTGGGGGCGTTTTTTTCCAGAAGTCAAAACCGCGCAAGGCGCGCGGTTACATGGAGCAAACCATGACCAACATAGATCAATACAAAGTTCATAGCGAACCGTTTTATCAGGCGCAAGGCGACGAAGTCACGCTGTACCAAGCGGCTTATGCGGCGCGCCTGCCGGTGATGGTGAAAGGCCCGACCGGTTGCGGCAAATCGCGCTTCATCGAATACATGGCGTGGAAGCTGAACAAGCCGCTGATCACCGTGGCCTGCAACGAAGATATGACCGCCAGCGATCTGGTCGGGCGCTATCTGCTGGATGCCAACGGCACGCGCTGGTTGGACGGCCCGCTCACCACAGCGGCGCGCATCGGTGCGATCTGTTATCTGGATGAAATCGTCGAAGCGCGACAGGACACCACCGTGGTGATCCACCCGCTGACCGACCATAGACGCACTTTGCCGCTGGACAAGAAGGGCGAACTGATTTCAGCGCATCCCGATTTTCAACTGGTGATTTCCTACAACCCCGGTTATCAAAGTTTGATGAAGGACTTGAAGCAATCGACCAAACAGCGCTTCACCGCGTTCGAGTTTGACTATCCGGCGGCCAGCATAGAGGCGGAGATTTTGAGCAAGGAAGCCGCAATTGAAATCGGCCTCGCCGCGCAACTGGTGAAGATAGGCCAAGCCGCGCGCAACTTAAAAGGGCACGGGTTGGATGAAGGTATTTCTACCCGCCTGCTTGTCTATGCGGCCACGCTGATTAAAGGCGGCGTTGATGTAAAAGCCGCCTGCCGCATGGCATTGGTGCGTCCGATCACCGATGATGCGGATATACGCGACACGCTGGATCACGCGATTGACGCGACGTTCGCATAAAAAAAGTAGGGTGGGCACGTCTTTTGTGCCCACGCGGAACACACGCCACTACAGCGTGGGCACAAAAG
>JAGVNQ010000163.1 GCA_020053195.1 Sideroxydans sp. | reverse complement strand
TTATTGGCTTTGAACACCACAAAGGTACTCCCGTTTGCTTCACCTTATCCTCTGTGTCTGCGCCTTAAGGTGTCGCATTTCGAGGTTGAATTCGCGCGTGATGCATGAAGAGTGGCGTATTTAGTGGCTTGCGGGCAGATGCATATTTTGAAATTAGACGAAAGGGAACAAAATGCCAAACAGCAATGAAACGCGCTCGCATTACGAGCGCATAGGCGGCGAAGAGAAAGTGCGCGCGCTGGTAAAACGTTTTTACCAATTGATGGATGCCTCGCCGGAGTTGCAAGGCGTGCGCAAAATGCACGCTGCCGACTTGGCAGGTTCGGAAGAAAAATTGTTCATGTTTCTTTCCGGCTGGTTTAACGGCCCGCAACTATTCGTGAAAAAGTTCGGACAACCCAAGCTGCGCCAGCGCCACATGCCGTTTGCGATTGGTGATGCCGAGCGCGACCAGTGGTTGTCGTGTATGAAACAGGCGATGGACGATGTGGTGGAAGAAGAAGCGTTGCGCAGCGAATTGCTGGCGGCCTTCGGCAAGGTGGCTGATTTTATGCGCAATAAACAGTAGGTCGGGTTTCAACCCGACATGTCGGGCTAAAGCCCGACCTACAATTTGCGCAGCGGCGGTTCCAGATCGGCGGTGTGGAATTTGAATTCGCCGGTTTTGCGGTCGGCGAAAAACTGTTCCAGCGTGGTGCGTATGGGGCGGAAGGCCAGTGTGTCCCACGGGATTTCGTGTTCGGCGAACAGTTGCACTTCCAGGCTTTCCACGCCCGGCGAAAAATCCAGATCAAGCAACGTGGCGCGGAACAATAACTGTACTTGGTTGATGTAGGGCAGGTTGTACAAGGCGTACAAATCGAGAATTTTCACGCGGGCGTTGGCTTCTTCCAGCGTTTCGCGCGCGGCACCTTGCCAGGCCGCCTCGCCGTTTTCCATAAATCCAGCAGGTAATGTCCACAAGCCGTGGCGCGGTTCGATGGCGCGGCGGCACAGCAGCACGCGCCCGTCTTCCCACTCTGGAATACAGCCGACGATGATCTTCGGGTTTTGGTAATGGATGGTGTCGCACTCGGTGCAGATGTAACGCTCGCGGTGGTCGTCCTGCGGCATACGCAAGACAACCGGCGCTCCGCACTCCGCGCAATACTTCATTTCCAGACTTGCCACCATTTGGCTTCGTGTTCCGGGAAGTAGGAACGCGAGGGTTGGATACCGTCTTTGGCGATGTTGAGGTCGAGCACGCGCCGCGTGTCGCGGCTCAAGTCGTCCATGCCCAGCGCGGCGTAAGCCTGCACCATGATCTGCAAGGCATCGCGCGTTTGCGGTGTGTGCGGATAGTCGATCAGCACGCTTTTGGCGCGGTTTAAAGCCGCCACCTGCGCGCCGCGCCGCAGGTAATAACTCGCCACGTGAATCTCGTGTTTGGCCAGCGTAATCAGCAGATATTGCATGCGCAAGCGCGCATCCGGCGTGTATTTGCTGTCCGGGTAACGGGTGACCAATTCCTTGAACGCCTCGAACGAATCGCGCAATGCCGCCGGGTCGCGTTCGGACTGATCTTGCCGGAACGTGGTGCCGTTCAGGCTGTTCAGGTTCTCGTTGAAGTTGATGAGCCCCTTGAGGTAATACACATAATCCAGATGGGCGCTGTTGGGATACTGCTTGGCAAACTGTTCCAGCGCGACAATCGCCGGAGCCGGTTCGTCGTGTTTGTAATAGGCGTAGGCGATTTCCATTTGCGCCTGCTGCGCGTAGCGGCCATAGGGATAGCGGGCTTGCAGCGTTTCAAATTTCTTGATGGCCGTTTCGTAGTTGTGATCGTCCATGGACTCTTTTGCCTGGGCAAACAACTCGTCGGCGGAAAGATTCTGGTCTTTTGTGGGGTCGGTGCTGCAAGCAACTAACGTGAGCAGGAGGAAAACGGCTAAACTATGACGCATGATAGAACCCGAAGAAGATTTAACCGATTATAGCAAAGACGAAGAGTCTTCCGCCCCGCTTGAGATGAAAGTGCCGACCGATCTGGGCGGGCTGCGTCTCGACCAAGCTTTGGTCAAGCTAATGCCCGAGTATTCGCGCAGCCGTTTGCAAGATTGGGTCACGCAGGGGTTGGTCAGCGTCAACGGCAATCCCGCCAACGTCAAACAGAAAGTATGGGGCGGCGAAAAGATTTGCGTCTCGCCGCAGATACATCCTGCCGATCAGCCTTACGCAGCCGAGGATATTCCGCTCGACATCGTGTATGAGGATGACGACATTCTGGTCATCAACAAACCGGTGGGGCTGGTGGTGCATCCGGGCAGCGGCAACTGGCAGGGCACGTTGCTCAACGCGTTGCTGCACCATGCGCCGCAACTGGCCAACGTGCCGCGCGCGGGCATCGTGCATAGACTCGACAAAGACACCAGCGGGCTGATGGTGGTGGCCAAAAACCTTATCGCGCAAACCGCGCTAGTGCGCCAGATGCAGGCGCGCAGCGTAAAACGCGAATATCTCGCGCTGGTGTGGGGCGAACTGGATTACGGCGGCATCGTGGATAGACCCATTGGCCGCCACCCCTCGCAACGCGTGAAAATGGCGGTGATCGAAGGCGGCAAAGATGCCATCACGCATTACAGCATCGAAGCCAATTTTCCCAGTTGCACTTTGCTGCGCTGCCGTCTGGAGACTGGGCGCACGCATCAGATTCGCGTCCACCTGACCCATCTCGGTCATCCGCTGGTCGGCGACACGGTGTATCAAAAAGGCGTGCAGAAATGCGTGCTGCCCTTGCGCGAATTGCTGAACGGTTTCCCGCGTCAGGCGTTGCACGCCACGCAGTTGGCATTGGAACATCCGGTGACCGGCGAACACATGGAATGGCATGTGCCGCTGCCCGAGGATTTGGAAGAATTGCTGGATCAAATAGACGAGGCGAGCCATGGCGTTGCTTGAAGATTGCATGATTCCCGCGTGGCCTGCGCCCGAGAACGTCAAGTCCTTGCAGACCACGCGCCACGGCGGAGTCAGCCTGCCGCCTTACGACACGTTCAATCTGGCGCTGCATGTCGGCGACGATCCGTTGCGCGTGAACCGCAACCGCCAGATGCTCGCGCCGCTGTTGCCCAGCGAACCGGTGTGGCTGGAGCAAGTGCATGGCACGGTCGTCGCCAACGCCGATGAGGCGGGCTGCCAAGTGACCGCCGATGCCTGTGTCGCGCGCAAGCCGGGCTCGGTGTGTGTGGTGATGACAGCGGATTGTTTGCCGGTGTTGCTGTGCGACGAAGACGGAACGGTGGTCGCGGCGGCGCATGCGGGCTGGAAGGGTTTGGCGGCGGGCGTGCTCGAAGCGACCGTGAAAGAGATGGGTATCGCCCCGCAAAAATTGATGGCCTGGCTGGGACCTGCCATCGGACAACTGGCCTTCGAAGTGGGCGCAGAAGTGCGCGAGATTTTTGTCGCGCACGACCCGCAGGCGGCCAAAGCCTTCGCGCAACTTAAAGACCCGAACAAATATCACGCCGACCTCTACCTGCTGGCACGCCAGCGTTTGAACGCCCTCGGCATAGCACGGGTGGATGGCGGTGATTTCTGCACCTACCACATGCACAGCCACTTTTTTTCCTACCGCCTCGACGGCGTGACCGGACGCATGGGCACGTTTATTTGGCTGGAGTAAGCGTGCGGGGCTTGATCGCTGCGTCTTGCCAAATTTTGCCAAGCAAATTAGACTGCCCCGCATGTCAACAATGAATATTTCTCTGCCGGATGTGCTTAAGGATTTCGTGGATCAGCAGGTCAGCACTGCGGGTTACGGAACTTCCAGCGAGTATGTGCGCGAGCTGATCCGTCGCGACCAGCAGCGCACGCAACTGCGCGGTTTGTTGCTCGAAGGCGCGCAATCAAAAGTGACGGGATTGGCGGATGCCGGCTACTTTGCATCGTTGCGTTCCCGCGTGAAAAAATCTCTCGCCAAAGCCGGATGAAGCCGCTCGTTCGGCATGAGCGGGCAGACCTCGATGTGGAAGAAGCGCTCAATTATTATCTGCAACACGCGCCGGAAATGATCTTGGAATTTGTAGATTCGCTGGAGCAGGCCTACCGCCAGATACAGCAACGCCCTGCATCGGGTTCTCCGCGTTACGCGCAAGAACTGAACCTTCCCGGTTTGCGTTTCAGACAATGCAAACATTTTCCTTATCTGGTTTTTTATGTGGAGACTGCCGAGCAGATTGATGTCTGGCGCGTTCTGCATGGAAGCCGCGACATTCCTGCCTGGTTACACGACGAAACATGACGGAACAAATTTCACGCACTCAACGCAAAGTCGTTCTCGCCGCCTGCTTCGGCACTTTTCTCGAATGGTATGACTTCCTCACGTTCGCTTCGCTGGCCACGTATTTCAGTGTGCTGTTTTTTCCCCCGGACAATCCCACCGCAGCGTTGCTAATGAGTCTCGCCACGTTCGGCGTGGGTATGGTGGTGCGTCCGCTGGGGTCGGCGCTGTTCGGGAATCTGGCGGATCGCTTCGGTCGCCGTCCGATTTTTATCGCCACCATTTCGCTGATGGGAGTGACCACATTTTTGGTCGGCCTGTTGCCGACTTACGCGCAGATCGGCATCGCGGCTCCGTTGTTGTTGTTGCTGTTGCGTCTGTTGCAAGGCTTCGCGGTGGGCGGCGAAATCGGCGGTGTGGCGGTGTATCTCACCGAACACGCGCCGCACGGAAAACGTGGTTTTTACACCAGCGTATTGCAACTGATGGGGCCGCTGGGCATTTTGGTTTCCACCTTGCAGATCGTGTTGTTGCAGCTCTTTCTCGATCCTGCCGAGTTCGCTGCGTGGGGCTGGCGCGTGCCGTTTTTGTTTTCCGCTTTGCTGCTGTTTATCTCCATCAAAACGCGCATGAGTCTGGAAGAGTCGCCGGTGTTCCGCCAGTTGCAGCAAGAGGGCAATGTGTCCAAAGCGCCGCTGCGCGAATGCCTGACCAACCGCCGCACGCTGGGGCGCATGGCGCTGCTGTTTTTCTGCATTTCGGCAGGCGGCTCGCTGCTGTTTTTTTCGTCGCAGGTGTATGCCAACGTGTTCCTCAAAAGCGTGGTGCGTCTGGACGCGCAACTCGCCAGCACGCTGGTAATGACCAGTACCTTGTTGTTATTTCCGCTTACCATTTTCTGCGGCTGGCTGTCGGACAAAGTCGGGCGCAGGCCGATTCTGCTGGCGGGTTTGCTGCTAGGCGCAATTGCTATCCTGCCCGTGTTTAAAGGTTTGATGCATTACGGCAATCCGCAACTGGAGCGTTTTAATCACGAAGTTGCGGTGACGGTTTACGGCGACGATTGCGAATATAGCCCATTCAGTAAACCGTCCAACGACTGCGCGCGCAACCAGGAATATCTGGTCAAAAACGGCGTGTCTTACACGCTGCTGCCTTTGGGCGAAAAACAGCAGGTCGTCGTCAACATCGGCGGCGACCGCGAAATCAGCGGCTTCGACGTGGCCGCACTCAACACCACCTTGAAGGCCAAAGGCTGGATAGAAAAAGCCGATGCAACTCAGGTCAACAGTTTCATGTTATTCCTGTTGCTCATCGTGCCTGTGATCGCCGTCGCCCTTATCACCGGCCCGCAAACCGCCGTGCTGGCCGAACTGTTCACCGCGCGCACGCGCTACACCGCCGCCGCCGTACCGCACAACCTGAGCGCGGGCTGGATAGGCGGGCTGTCGCCGTTCATGGTTACGCTGATTTCGGTGCAAGCGGGCGACGCGCTGGCGGGGTTGTGGTATCCGGTAGGGATGCTGATTCTGGCTTCAGTGGTCGGGTTGGTGTTTTTGCCGGAAACCAGGGATGTTGCATTGGAAAATTAGGGCGCGACTGTCAAAAAAATGTCGCTCGGGTTAGTCTTGCGTAATACGGCAATGTAATGGCCAATTTTCAGGTTAAGCACTGAGTCGCCAACTCTATCTGCTGCGCTAATTAAAGGGGGAAATCTTGAAGCAAATAATGAAGGGGCTGTTTGTGTTGGGGCTCGGTTTGTTTTCTGTATCGGCGAATGCGTTTTCGGATTCACCCACCATTTCAAAATTCGCGCTCAGGCCGGGTTTTCATGCGTTGATCAACGGGGGGCTGACTTTTGGCGGAGATACTTTGGTTACCGTCACAGTAACCACAGTTAACACCAACAACTCCGCAGACGTGGATATTAACGCGGGGAGATTGCTGCAATACGGGGTGGGCGGGTTATATCAGTTTGAGGCTATCCCTGTTGCGCTGAAAGCAACGGTCAATTATCAGAGCGACTGGGCACAAGGAATCAATGGCTTGTTTGATTTCAGTCGGGTTCCTGTTGAGTTTTTGGCTTATTACACGGGAAAAAAACGCTATCGTTTCGGCGGTGGAGTGCGCTTGGTCAATTCACCGAAATTGGTGGAAACCGTTGACGGCATATCCGATAGATTATTATTCGACAATACAACCGGGGTAGTTGCCGAAATGGGGTATCAGGTATCCCGCGAACTATGGGTGAACTTGCGTTACGTTTCGGAAAAATATCAGCCCAGTAAATACGTGGCGACAGATGGTACTGTTTTTGATGTTTCCGCTATGCAGCCGTATAAGGGGTCGCATCTGGGGTTGATTTTGAGTTGCGAATTCTGAACGCACAAAGCGCTGTGTCTCCAATCATGAAAGTCAAAAATAAATTTCTGCTACAGTCCGAAACCTCCGTATTGCTGGTCATCGACGTGCAGGAAAAACTCTGCGCGGCCATGGATCAACAGGGGCTGCGCCAACTGGCGAAGAATGCCGGGATTCTGCTGGAGAGCGCGCTTGAGTTGGGCGTGCCGGTGATTTTTTCCGAGCAGTACGTCAAGGGCTTGGGCGCAACGTTGGGCGAATTGAAAAGCAGAGCGCCGACCGCCGCCCGTGTTGAAAAAATGACGTTCAGTTGTTGCGGCAACGACGAGTTTATGCAGAAGTTAACTGCGCTCGGCAGAAAACAGGTCATCGTGTGCGGCATGGAAACGCATGTCTGCGTGCTGCAAACCGTGATCGAGTTGCTGGATGCCGGGTTCGAAGTGCATCTGGTCAAGGATGCGGTGATGAGCCGCAGCAATGACAACCGGCAAACCGCCATCGAAGCCATGGTGCAGGCGGGAGTCGTGCCGACTTCGACCGAGTCGGTTGTTTTTCAGTGGCTGAAGGTGGCGGGAACGGAACAGTTCAAAAAGCTGGTAAAGCTGGTCAAATGATTTTTTGAAAAGCCATCTTGCCCGCGAGCCAGTAAATACGGGTATCTCCATCATGTATCGCATGTAGATCGCCTATTGGTGCGCCTTCCCGGGCAGTTGTCATTTGAAATGTTATTCCGTTGTCTTTCACCGCTTCCCGTAAGCCAGCGATAAGGCGCATACGCTACAATGCGCTCCCCGTTTAACCCCGCTTCACCATGACAACTTTCGCCTGGATTGTAGTGGCCAGTCTGCTGGCTGGCGTTTTGAGCATCATCGCGGCATCGCTGTTCGCACTTAACGCGCGCGCGCAATATCTGGGCGGGCTGGTCAGTTACGCCATCGGCGCGCTGCTGGGCGCAGTGTTCCTGAATATTCTGCCGGAGGCGATAGCAATGTCGTCTGCCGTGAGTTCGGTGAGCGCCACGGTGTTGCTGGGCATCCTGCTGTTTTTTACGCTGGAAAAAGTTTTGATCTGGCGGCATTGCCACCACGAGCATTGCGAACTTCACGAGCCGCACGATGTGGCCGCGCACGATCATGGGCGCAGCGGGGCGATGGTCATCGTCGGCGACACCTTCCACAATTTTGTCGACGGCATCATCATCGCGGCGGCGTTTTTGGCCGACACGCATCTGGGCATTGTCACTTCACTGGCCATCATCGCGCACGAGATCCCGCAAGAAGTGGGCGATTTCGCCGTGCTGCTGAATTCCGGCTACACCAAATTACGCGCGTTCCAGATGAATCTGGTTTCCAGTTTCGCCACGCTGGTGGGCGGCACGCTGGGTTATTTTGCGTTGCAAGACATGCAAATCCTGGTGCCGTATCTGCTGGCGCTGGCATCGTCCAGCATGCTCTACATCGCGGTGGCCGACCTCATCCCCGGCTTGCATAAACGCACGCAAATGCGCGACACCGTGCAACAGGTTTTGCTGATCTCGGCGGGTGTGGCCACGGTCGCGCTGCTGGGTATTCTGATGCCGGAATAAACCTGAAAAACGTAATTGAGCCACAGATGAATACGGATGAAACCCGGATAAACAACACCTATCCGGCAAACTTGCTGAGCAGCAACTCTTGCGTAACGCACGGTTTTATCAGTGACTATCCGTGTTCATCCGTGGCTAACTGAGGGTTTAAGGAATAATCATGTCACACGCCAACCTGAAACGTTTTGCCTGGCTGTCCATCGCCGCTGCCATTGCCACCATCCTGCTCAAAGGCATCGCGTGGTGGCTCACCGGCTCGGTCGGTTTGCTGTCCGATGCGCTGGAATCTTTTGTCAATCTGGCCGGCGCGTTGATGGCGCTGGCGATGCTGTCGCTGGCCGCCGAACCCGCCGACGAAAAACACGCTTATGGTCACGGCAAAGCCGAATATTTTTCCAGCGCATTCGAAGGATTTTTGATTCTGCTGGCTGCCGCCTCAATCGCCTACACCGCGATTGACCGCTTCATGCATCCGCAACCCTTGTCCGATGTTGGCGTGGGCTTGCTGGTGTCGGTGGTCGCGTCACTCATCAATCTGTTCGCCGCGCGCGAACTGCTCAAAGCCGGGCGCGCGCATAACTCCATCACGCTCGAAGCCGATGCCAAACACTTGATGACCGACGTATGGACTTCGGTTGGAGTCATCATCGGTGTGGGCTTGGTGTGGCTGTCCGGTTGGTTGTGGCTGGACCCGCTGATCGCCTTGCTGGTTGCGGCGAACATTGTGTGGACGGGCTGGGAGCTGATGCACCGCTCCGCCTCCGGCTTGATGGACGAAGCGCTGCCCAAGGAGCAACTCGCCGCCATCGAAACCGTGCTGGAAAGCCACCGGCAGAATGGGATGGAGTTCCACGCCCTGCGCACGCGCCAAGCGGGCAGGCAGGCGTTTATTTCCATGCACGTGTTAGTGCCCGGTGAATGGACGGTGCAGCGCGGCCACGATCTGGTGGAACAAATCGAATGCGACATCCGCGCCGCCGTCCCGTTCAGCCACCTGACCACCCACCTCGAACCCATAGAAGACCCGCTGTCGCATGCGGATCAGGCGCT
>JAGVNQ010000014.1 GCA_020053195.1 Sideroxydans sp. | reverse complement strand
CAGCGCACAAACCCCGCATCGTCAGCGTCGATCCCCAAGACTTCAGTCCTGTACTGCTCCGGGTACAAAACCGCCCGTCCGCCCCCTTTGCGGCCAAGCCAATAAATACGGGCATCTTCAGGGGGGTGGTGCGCGGATTGCCTATTGGTGCGCGTTGCGGGGCAGGTGGCTTTTACAAGAACGAATTCCTAGCGAATACGGCGAACGACGCGCGATATGAAACCGAAAGGCGGGTGGCGTGATGGGCTTTGTCGTATTTATGGTGATGGGGTTATACGTACTGATCTCGTTTGGCGTGGTGGCGTTGGCGGTGAGTTATGCAACGAAGCGTGGCAAGAGCAGCATTCGCTGGGGATTGAGTGCGGCACTGGTGATGTACCTGATTCCCTGCTGGGATTGGATCCCCACTGTTGTTGCGCACAAATATTACTGCGAGAAAGAGGCTGGGTTCTGGGTCTATAAAACGTTGGATCAGTGGAAGGCTGAGAATCCGGGGGTGATGGAAGGGTTAGTTGATAACTCCCCGAATGAGTATCCCAACTGGCCGTCAGAAAATTGGAATGGACGGGAAATTGCCAGTATCAACCAAAGATTTGGCATGTTGTACACAAATCATTTACATGGATTGGAGAGTGAGTTGTTCCTCAACAATTGGCGATGGGAAACAGAATTAGTAGATAAAAAAACAGGCGGTGTGTTGGCTCGACGAGTCGATTTTTCGATGGGGAACGAAGGGTATATCGGGGGCATGCACTCTTTGAAATTCTGGTTAATCAGTGAAAATTGCATGACAGGCAAAGAGCATTCGAGAAAGTTTGGAGAGTTTCTTAAACAATTGAGGGGAGCTAAGAAATGAGCACTATTCAAAACCTGTTTCAACAAGCGCAACTCGCAGAAGCCGCATATGCAAATTTTCATATTCCAGGTGTTTCCCCCGAAGAAGCACTTCAATCCGGAGGAATGAGTGCGACTCAAGCCGCCGCCTTCATCGCCGACTGGAGCGTAGTCAATCACATACCCAATACCGCCAGCGGTTTCTCCGCAACAGTGTTCAGAAATAACAACACCGGCCAATACAGCCTCGCCATACGCGGCTCGTTGCAAGCGGTGGATTTTCTGGAGGACACCGCGCTGATTTCAAGCGACGGCATCGCAGTCAATCAGGTGATCGATCTCTACAACTACTGGCAAAGCCTCACGCATGCCGGTGCGTATGCCGTTGCCAAGCTGACACCCATGACAGTGGAAAGCGGCATCCTCAGCGCATTTGGAGGAACTTGGGCCACGATTCCACAATCGGCTTTGGAATATATCTTGGGTGTGGGGATACCTTTCGATCCCTTGAGTGCGCCTTACGATGTGGCACGCGCATTTTTTGCGGCGGCAGGTTATGTAGTCAATAACGGCATGGTATACAGAGTTGAGGCCGATCTTTCAACCAACGTGTTTACCGACGAACGGCAAACGGGGAGCGGCGTTCTTGCCGGGCAAAGTGTCAGCGTGGATGGTCACAGTCTTGGCGGGCATTTGGCGATGGCTTTCTCGCGCCTGTTTCCGAGTGCAACCAACAGCGTGACTGCGGTGAATGGGTTGGGGTTCAAGATAGGTGATACCAATGTCAACAATCTGTTTGCGGCGTTGGGTGATCTACCTTCATCAGCAAACACTGTTGGTGCAGCATTCGACGCAAGCAAGATGCAAAACGTGTACGGAATGGCGGGGGCGGAATTCGCCGCGATGAACAATGGCGTGCTTCAACAGCCGGGCGGATGGAATGGCATCTATATCGAGAGTTCTACCCTGCCAGTGAATGTGGCATTGGGGCATGGTGGTCCTCAAATGGTTGACTCTCTCGCCATCTATAACCTGCTAGCCAGTCTGGATTCCTCCTTGATCGACGCATCCGCATCCAACCTCAACTTCATCGCCAATATCCTCAAAGCATCATCTAACGTCGCGAACCGTAGCTTGGAAAACACCCTCGATGCGATACGCCTGCTATTCGATCCAAATGTAACAACACCAACAGCCACGGATGACCGCGAAGCACTGTACAAAGGCCTCAAAGACTTGCAAGCTTCAAACAGTTGCAGCGCGTACACCATCCGCGACCTATCCGCCTTCAGCGCAGCTCAAATCGCCATTGTCGCCGAAGGCAACATCGCGTACCGCTACGCCTTGCTCAACCTCACCCCCTTCGCCTTGGTCGGCAACGAAGCCGTGTACGACCAACACAACACCCGCCACGAACTCGATCTCTACGTCCCTGCCACAGGTAAAGGATCGCTAAGCACAGACTGGTTAAAAGACCGCGCCGCCATGCTCGCGATCTATCTGGCCAACAACATCGAAGACGGTGATACCCCGGTTACCAGCTTTAACCTGCTGGGCGATACCTATTACGAAGATATTGCCACAGGCTTCAAAGTAGATCCGGCCATTGTTTCTAAAAAAATTATTTTTGCGGGAAAATTGGGCGATGTCCTCTCGGGAGGCAATGGAGACGACCATCTGTATGGTGGCGCAGTTGCTGATACTTTGAATGGCGGAAGTGGAGATGACAAGCTCGAAGGTGGTAAGGGTGGCGATATATTGGATGGGGGCAAGGGAAATGACACCTTGTTGGGTGGAGAGGGCATCGACACCTTGAAAGGGGGCGACGACGACGACACTCTCACTGGCGGCGATGGTTCGGACATCATGCGGGGCGGCAGCGGCAATGACACCTACAACGCGGGGAACGGCGACAACATCAGAGACTCCGACGGCGAAGGAGCCGTGCTGCTCAACGGCAGCACCCTTTCAGGCGGACACAAGAAAGGCGGCGTTTACGTCGGAGGGGATGGCACGCGCTACATGCTTTCGGGCAACAACAGCGTGCGCATCGTCGGCACAGACGGACAAAGCTTTACAGCCAGTAGCGAAACGGGCAGTTTTGCGGTCAAGACCATTCACACCAAGCACTACATCAACGATAACTACGTTGGCACCACCACACGCACGGAAGGCAATGCGTCGCAATGCCCGTTGGGGATCGTGCTCACCTCGGAAGAAACGCGGGAAGATCGCCGCCGCGTGACGGTCGGTCGCGGCGACCCGCTGGCGCTGGACCTGGATGGCAACGGTGTACAAACCATCAGCCTGAACGATGCCAACGTCCTGTTCGATCACGACAACAACGGCCTGCTCGAACGCACCGGCTGGCTAAGCCCGGGCGACGGCTTTCTGGCGATAGACCAGAACAACAACGGTCAGATCGACAACGGCACCGAACTGTTCGGCGATTCCACCCTGCTCAATAACGGACAGGCAGCGGTTGATGGCTTTGCCGCATTGGCCGAGTACGACACCAACAATGACCTCAAGATAGATGACAAAGATGCCATCTGGGATTCCCTCAAAATCTGGAAAGACACCAACAGCAACGGCGTGACCGATGCGGGCGAACTGATGACCATGACACAGGCCGGAGTGAAATCCATGGACGTGGGACACATGGTGGCGCGCACTGACAACGACAAAGGCAACCTCATCTTCAAGCACGGCACATATATCAGAACGGATGGCAGCACAGGTGAAACGGGCGACATCCTGTTTGCCACATCGCCGAGTGGGCTGATCGGCAACGTT
>JAGVNQ010000016.1 GCA_020053195.1 Sideroxydans sp. | reverse complement strand
TGCTGGCTCACCCAAAAGGTGAAGCGCAAGCTTGTGATAACCGTTTGTTTCTCCTCTGTGATCTCTGTGTTCTCTGTGGCTAAATGAGTTTTTTAGGATAAACGCGTGGGCACAAGAAACGTGCCCACCCTACCTGCATCACCCCCCGCTTGTTATCATGCAAGCCATTCCAGATAGGAGTCGAAGATGCAAATGTTGATGCGCGGTTTAATCGCCGCTGTTTTGTTGTTGTGTTATTCGTCCGCTCAGGCGGCTGTGGTGAGCGTGGCGCTGGCGGCGGATTTCGCCGCGCCTATGGAGCGTCTCGCGCTGCTGTTTCAGAAGGAGAGCGGGCATACGCTGAAGGTGACTTCGGGCGCGAGCGGCAAGTTGGTGACGCAGATCAAGGGCGGTGCGGCGTTTGATGTTTTCCTGTCGGCGGATGAAGAAAGACCCAAGCAGTTGATGCTGGACGGGCTGGCGGTTGGCGGTTTGCGTTTTGTGTATGCCACGGGGCGGCTGGTGTTGTGGAGTGCGCAGCCGGGGTTGGTGGACGACAAAGGCGTGGTACTCAACAAAGGCGGCTTCGACAAGCTGGCCATCGCCAACCCGGTGTATTCGCCTTACGGCGTGGCGACGAAAGAGACGCTGACCAAGCTGACGATGTGGAACGCGATGCAGCGCAAGCTGGATAAAAACGACGATGTGGCGCTGGCCTATCAACTGGCCGCCAGCGAAAAAGCCGAGTTGGCGTTTGTCGCGTTATCGCAGGTGATGCGTGACGGCAAGGTGGCGGCGGGATCGTGGTGGCTGGTGCCGCCCGAGCTGCACAACCCCATCCGCCAGAGCGCGGTGTTGTTGGCTGGTGCAAAAGAGGTTGCGGCGGCGAAGGCGTTTCTGGAATTCCTGAAAAGCGCAAAAGCCAAAGCGGTGATGCGCGGATACGGGTATGAGTTCTCCTGAGAGATTCATTCGCCCGTCCGGGCAGAAAAGCGTTATCACTTTCACGTTGTAACGAATCTGCCAAATTGTTCTGTTTTGTACACAGCGGAGGGTTCCCGTCCGTTTCCTAAGCTCCCTCAATAACTCCTTAAATCCCAGTATCGGCGCAGGTTTGCGGCTGGCGCTACGCGGTGTGGCATCGCTTTTGCATATCGTTAGGTGGTGCAAGGCTATAACGAGTGAGGACATCATGGGACAAGCGGTGGCAGAGAAAACAGAACTGAGCGTTTTACCCAAGTTGAAGATCGCAAAAGGGCGGCGCTGGGATCATCTGGAATTGCTGGAGCGCATTGACGCGACCGGTTCGATCACGGCGGCGGCGAGTGCGATGGGCATGAGTTACAAGGCGGCGTGGGAAGCGGTGGAGGCGATCAACAACCTGTCCGAGCAGCCGCTGGTGGAGCGCAAAACCGGCGGTCAGAAAGGCGGCGGCACCACGCTCACCGTGTATGGCCGCCGCGTAGTGGGCGCTTACCGGCGCTTGGAACAGGAGCGCGAACAGGTGCTGAAAAAACTGTCCGAAGTGATGAACGACTTCGATGAGTATTACCACGTGATCAGGAGATTCGATATGAAGACGAGTGCGCGCAACCAGTATTTGGGCAAAGTAAAAAGCATCAAGACGGGGCCGATCAACGCCGAGGTGGTGCTGGACATCGGCAGCGGCGATTGTTTGGCGGCGGTGATTACCAACGAAAGCGTGGAGCATCTGGGCTTGAAAGTCGGCGCGGAAGCCTACGCGATGATTAAAGCGCCGTGGGTGATCGTGACCACTTCGGACGGCTTCAAAACCAGCGCGCGCAACGAACTGCGCGGCACAGTGGTGCGCTGCAACGAAGGCGCGGTCAACGGCGAAGTCATCATCGAGCTGGCGGGCGGCAAAACCGTGGTGGCGATTGTCACCAACGACAGCGTGAAGTCGCTGGGGTTGAAAGAAGGGGTAAAGGCGTGTGCGTTGATAAAAGCATCGCACGTGATTTTGGCGGTGAATGCGTAACAGCAGATTCCCCCTGTAGGAGCGGCTTTAGCCGCGAATGATTTTCGCCAGCAAGTTGGCTCCTACAAGGAAAGGCGGAAAATTTCTAGTTATCAAAAGGAGAAGTTGAAATGAAGGCTATCAAATTAGGCTTGTTGAGCGTGCTGTTGGCAGCAGCAGCGCAAGTGGCAAATGCGGGTGAAGTGAGTGCGGCGGTGGCGGCGAATTTCACCGTGCCCGTGCAGCAGATTGCCGAGTTGTTCCAGAAAGAAACCGGGCACACGGTGAAGTTCAGCTTCGGGTCGAGCGGCAAGTTTTATTCGCAGATACAAAATGGCGCGCCGTTCGACGTGTTCCTCGCGGCGGATGAAAAAAATCCGATGCTGCTGGAAAAAGAAGGCTTGGCGGTCAAAGATTCGCGCTTCGTATATGCGCTGGGCAAGCTGGTGTTGTGGAGCGCGCAACCGGGATTTGTGGATGACAAAGGCGCGGTGTTGGGCAAAGGCAATTACAACAAAATCGCTTATGCCGATCCCAAGCTCGCGCCTTACGGGTTGGCGGCGCAGGAGACTTTGCAGAAGATGAATCTGTGGGACAAGGTGCAAAGTAAGCTGGTGACGGGCGAGAGCATTACCCAGACTTACCAGTTTGCAGCGACGGGCAATGCCGAACTGGCGTTCATCGCGTTGGCGCAGGTCACCAAAGACGGCAAAGTGACTGAAGGTTCGTGGTGGATTGTGCCGGGCGAAATGTACAATCCGATCAAGCAAAGCGCGGTGCAACTGACTGCCGCGAAAGACCCCGCAGCGGCGAAAGCGTTTTTGATTTTCCTCAAAGGCGAAAAAGCGGCGGCGGTGATTCGTGGCTTCGGGTATGCGATGCCGTGATTAGATTAGCCGTCATTCCGGCGCAGGCCGGAATCCAGCAAAACAAACACTC
>JAGVNQ010000077.1 GCA_020053195.1 Sideroxydans sp. | reverse complement strand
TGTTGAGCGAGAAGGGCGGCGCATATCAGGAGTTTGCGACCGCGCTGCAATACAACATCGCTTCGCAATACGAGGTGCAAATCCAACAGGTGGGCGATGCGGTCGGTGATGCCGATTTGCTGGTCGCGGTCGGCATGAAAGCAGCGGTCGCGCAGGGCGCGACTGCGCAACCCGTGCTGCATGTGCTGGTGCCGCGTGCCGGGTATGACAGATTGCCGCGCGCATCCACCCATGCTTCCATTGCGATCTATATGGATCAGCCGATGGAACGCCGGTTGGCGTTGCTTTCATCAGTGCTCCCCAACGCCAAAGACATCGGCGTGCTTTATGCGAACCCGCCAATTGAATTGGAGTATCTGAAAAAACTTTTGGCGGCAAAACGCTTTGTGTTGCACGAGCAAGTTGTCGATCAGCAACATCTATTGTCCGGCGCGCTGAACGATGTGTTGCGGGAGAGCGAAGTGTTGTTCGTTTTGCCGGATGCGGAAGTTTATAACTCGGAAACCATTCGCAACATCCTGCTGGAAACCTACCGCAGGCAAATTCCCATGATCGGTATTTCGGCCAGTTTTGTCCGCGCCGGCGCGCTGTGCGCGGTCTATAGCACGCCGCAGCAGGTCGCGCAGCAGGCCGCCGAGGTGATCGAACAATGGGCGGATTCCGGCAAATTGCCCGCCAGCCAATACCCCAAAGAATTCGATGTGTCGGTCAACGCGCAAGTCGCGCGTTCGCTCGGCTTGGCAATCAAGGACGCAGAACAACTGCGCGCGGAAATCAGGAGAAAACAATGAAAAAACACGGTATAGAACGACAAGCGCTGGCCGCTGCGCTGATTCCGATTTTGATCCTGAGCGTGCTGCTGGAAAGTTATTACATCTATACGCGCATCGTTGATCTGGATCGCGCGTTGTTTGATCGCGCCAAACTGATCGTGCGCCAATTGGCTACGTCGAGCGAATACGCCGTGTTCTCCGGCAACCGCAGCCTGTTGCAACAGCAGGTGGATTTGGCCTTCGCCCAACAGGATGTGAACTCGGTGGTGGTGCTGGACGCGGAGGGGAAATTCCTGGCCGGCGCGGGGAATTCGCGCAATACCGAATTCACGGGACATACCATCGTCGATGGCTGGGAAGAGATGCCGATGCGGGAAGACGGTAATGTGCTGACCGTGTATCAGTCCATCGTGGCCACCCAGATCGAACTGGACGACCCCAATCTGGTCTCGGCCCAAACCATGAGCAAGCCGTTGGGCGGCGCGATTCTGGTGGTCAGCAAAACTCGGCTGAAAGCCGAAAAAGTCCAGATGCTGGTGCTTAATTTGCTGCTGACTTTGCTGATTCTGGGTTTTGCGATCGTGGTTTCCATGCGCGTTTCCAGGCGTATTACCGTGCCGATACTGGGCATCCGCTCGGCGGTGCGCAACATCGGGGAAGGACGCTTGGAAACGCGCATCGGCGGCGATACGCATGTGTATGAACTGGATGAACTGGCGCAGGGGATTAACGAAATGGCGGCGCAACTGCAACAGCAGCGCGACACCTTGCAGCAGCGCATCGAAGAAGCCACGCTGGAACTGCGCGGCAAAAAAGAAGAGGCCGAAAAAGCCAACTTCGACAAAACCCGTTTTCTCGCCGCCGCCAGCCACGATTTGCGCCAGCCCATGCACGCGCTGGGCTTGTTCATGGGTGAGCTGCACAACCGCATCAACACGCCCGAGCAGCGCAAGCTGGTGGACAAGATCGAAGAGTCGGTGGACGCGATGTCGGGTCTGCTCGATTCCCTGCTGGACATCTCCAAGCTGGATGCCGGGGTGGTGGTGCCGCAAATCATGCCGGTCAATATCGAGGCGATGATGCAGCGGCTGGCGCAGGATTTTTCGGAAGAAGCGCAGCGCAAACACATCACGCTGAGCGTCCACACCTTGCACGCCGAAGTCATCAGCGACCCGGTGTTGCTGGAGCGCATCCTGCTCAACCTGTTGAGCAACGCCATCCGCTACACTCCGCATAACGGCAGTGTGCTGTTTGCCTGCCGCCGGCGCGGCCACGACTTGCGCATCGAGGTGCGCGACAACGGCATCGGCATTCCGCAGGAAGAACAGCAAAACGTGTTCCGCGAATTCGTGCAGATGGCCAACAGCGCGCGCGACCGCAGCAAAGGCTTGGGGTTGGGGTTGGCTATCGTGGATCGACTATGCAGGCTGTTGCATCACTCGCTGTATTTGCGCTCGGCACCGGGGCGCGGCTCGACCTTCGCCATCACTGCGCCGCGCGTGTTCGATGTCAACGAGTTGCTGGCGGAACCGGTGGCTCACGGCGCGGCACTGCCGCTGAACGACGAACTGAAAGGCCTGCGCGTGCTGGTGGTGGAAGACGACCCGCTGGTGCTCGCCAGCATGGGCGGCATTCTGGCCTCGTGGGGATGTGTTGTTTCGCTCGCGGAAAGCCGCCAGGAATACAGAGCGAAATTCGCCCGCGCCGATTTCGATTTGATGATTTGCGATTACCGTTTGCCGGACGGCAACGGCATCGAATTGGCCGACAGCATTGCCGAACTGCCCCCGTTCATTTTGATTAGCGGCGATACCGGCGCGGAAGTGTTGCTGGCGGTCAACGAACGCGGCCACCATTTCCTGCACAAACCGGTGCGCCCGGCCAAACTGCGCTCGATGATGTCCTTCGCCTTGCGGGAGCGGCGGCGCGGCGGTTGAATGTTTCCGGGAATAAATCAATCAAAAAATTTTTTTTGTTCGCAGATTTCGCAGATTAACGCCGATTAAATACAGATAATTTTAGGTTTTTCAAAGTGCTATCTCGTGAAGAAGCGCATGGATAGGGCATCTACGCGATGTCAATGACGTAGATGCCCTATTCATGCGCTTCTCCAATGGGTGGGATATAAAAAATTGAGTCAATCCGCAAAATCTGCGGACAAAAAGCTCAATCCGCCGCGAGTTTTTTCAGCGCTTCGCGGTCGGTCACTTCGATGTTTTCCCGCCCCAATCTCAACCAGCCCTGATCGGCAAAACCCTTGAGCAAACGGCTGACCATTTCGCGCGCGCTGCCCAGTTCGTCGGCGATGGCCTGGTGCGTGGTGTGCAGCGGCGCGGGTTTGGCGAGGAGCAGGGCGGCGAGGCGTTGGTCGAGTTTCTGGAAGGCGACGGCGGTGACCAACTGCATCAAGTCGGTGAGCCGATCCGAAAACAGATGGAACACATAATTGCGGAAGGATTCCTGCTTGCCGAGCAGCGCATGGAAAGCGGGCGCGGGTAGCAACACCATCTCCAGCGTCTGTTCGACGATGCCGCGCGCGTGGTAGCGGGTGTGGCCGAGCAGGCAACTGCTGGTGAGGATGCAACTCTCGCCCGGCATCACGCGGTACAACTGCAACTCGCGCCCGTTGGCTGAAGCCTTGATGACGCGGATGCTGCCGGAAAGCAACATGGGGAAACCTTGGCAAGGCTGGTTCTCGTCGAACAACACCGTCCCCGCCGCCAGCGGCATCACCATCGCATTCGCCAGCAACGCATCCAACTCCGCCGCAGGCAACTCGCCCAGCGTAGGGTAGTGCTGAAGCAGGCGGGAGCGCAGGTCGGCGTTAAGCATTTATTCTAAAAAACTTAGTTGTCCACGAAAGACACGAAAAGACACGAACAAAACCAAAGAGCTATTCCGTTGCGCCATATAACTCGATGGGCGAGTCACTGAATGAATGTAACCCATTGTTGTTTTTCGTGCCTTTCGTGTTTTTCGTGGATGAAAAAAAGTTTATTCCGCCCGCATGTGCGGGAACAAAATCACGTCGCGGATGTTGGCGCTGTCGGTGAGCAGCATCACCAGACGGTCGATGCCTATGCCTTGTCCGGCGGTGGGCGGCAAGCCGTATTCCAGCGCGCGCACGAAGTCGTTGTCCTTGAACATCGCCTCTTCATCGCCCGCATCTTTCGCCGCGACTTGCGCATCGAAGCGCGCTTCCTGATCTTCCGCATCGTTTAGCTCGGAGAAGCCGTTGGCAATCTCGCGTCCGACGATGAACAACTCGAAACGCTCGGTGATCTCGGGATGCGCATCGCTGCTGCGCGCCAGCGGCGAGACTTCGATCGGATAGTCGATGATGAATGTCGGCTCGAATAAATGCGCTTCGGCCAGTTCTTCAAACAGCGAAAGTTGCAGACCGCCGACCGCATCTTTCGGGTTGTATTTTGCTTTTAAATCTTTCAGTTGATTGACCAGAAAGTCGCGGTCATTCATCTGCGCATCGGTGAATTGCGGATGATATTTCTGCACCGCCTGCACCATGGTCAAACGATGGAAAGGCTTGCCCAGATCCAGCTCTTTGCCCTGATACGAAATCACGGTTGTGCCCAATACTTTCAGTGCCACTTCGGAGAATAATTTCTCGGTGAAGCTCATTAAATATTTGTAATCGCGATAGGCTTCGTAAAACTCGATCATGGTGAACTCGGGGTTGTGGCGCGTGGAAACTCCCTCGTTGCGGAAGTTGCGGTTGATCTCGAACACCTTCTCGAAACCGCCCACCACCAGCCGCTTCAGATACAACTCCGGCGCGATGCGCAGATACATTTTCATATCCAGCGCGTTGTGGTGCGTCTCGAACGGCTTGGCCGACGCGCCGCCGGGGATGGGATGCATCATCGGCGTTTCCACTTCCAGATAATCGTGGCGCACAAAGAAGTCGCGGATCGCCTGAACGATCTTGGTGCGCGCGATGAACACCCGGCGCGAATCTTCGTTGGTGATGAGATCGAGATAACGCTGGCGATATTTCTGTTCCTGATCGGTCAGCCCGTGGAATTTTTCCGGTAACGGACGCAACGCCTTGGTCAGCAAACGCACTTGCGTTACGCGCACCGACAACTCGTTGGTTTTAGTCTTGAACAACACACCCACCGCACCAAGGATGTCGCCTAAGTCGTAATGCTTAAACTCGCCATGCGCCGCTTCGCCGGTAATGTCGTTGCTGATAAACAACTGCACGCGCCCGCTCATATCCTGAATCGTGGCGAAACTAGCCTTGCCCATCACCCGCTTCAACATCATACGTCCGGCCACCGCAACGTGGATTTGCAGCGCCTCCAATTCGTCGTGCGTTTTTTCGCTGTATGCGGCATGCAAGTCAGCCGCCAGATTTTCGCGCTGGAAATCGTTGGGGAAAGCGACACCTTTGTCGCGTATCGCGCGCAGCTTGGCGCGTCGCTCGGCAACGATCTGGTTTTCGTCAACTTGGGGGAGTGTATTTTCAGTGGTCATGATAGGTCTCTAAAGTTAAACGCCTTGCTTCAAACTCGCCTCGATAAACGGATCGAGATCGCCATCTAGCACTTTTTGCGTGTTGGAAATTTCGACGTTGGTGCGCAGGTCTTTGATGCGCGACTGGTCGAGCACGTAGCTGCGGATTTGGTGTCCCCAGCCAACGTCGGTTTTGGTGGCTTCCAGTTTGTCGGCTGCGGACTGGCGCTTGCGCAGTTCCAGTTCGTACAGGCGCGATTTCAGCATGGACATCGCCTCGGCCTTGTTGCGGTGTTGCGAGCGGTCGTTCTGGCATTGCACCACGATGCCGGTGGGGGCGTGGGTGATGCGGATCGCCGAGTCGGTTTTATTGATGTGCTGACCACCTGCGCCGGATGCGCGGAAGGTGTCGATGCGCAAATCGGCGGGGTTAATGTCCACTTCGATGGAGTCGTCCACTTCGGGCGAAACGAACAGGCTGGCGAACGAGGTGTGGCGACCGCCTGAAGAATCGAACGGAGATTTGCGCACCAGGCGGTGTACGCCGGTCTCGGTGCGCAGGTGGCCGTAGGCGTATTCGCCTTCGACCTTGAGCGAGGCGCTGCGGATGCCCGCCACGTCACCGTCGGTCTGTTCCAGCACTTCGGCTTTGAAGCCCTTGCGCTCGCAGTAGCGCAGGTATTGGCGCAGCAGCATGGAAGCCCAGTCGCAGGCTTCGGTGCCACCGGCTCCGGCCTGGATGTCGATGAAGCAGTTGTTGGGGTCTGCCGGGTTGGAGAACATGCGGCGAAATTCGAGCGCTTCGACGCGCTTTTCGATGTCCGACACGTCGTCGGCGATGCTGTGCAGGCTGTCGTCGTCGTTCTCGGCTTGCGCCATGCCGAACAGTTCGCTGGCATCGTCCAGTTCTTGGCCGATGCGGGTCAGGCCGAGCACCACATCTTCCAGCGATTTGCGTTCCCGCCCCAACTCCTGCGCGCGCTTCGCATCGCTCCAGATGGCCGTGTCTTCGGCGAGTTGGTTGACTTCGGCTAAACGTTCCTGCTTGCCGTCGTAGTCAAAGATACCTCCGTAATTCGAGGTTGCGCGCGTGTAAATCCTGGATTTTGTTGTTGAGGGCGTTGAGTTGTTCGGCTTCCATGATGGTTGATTTCGATGCGTTTTCAGAAGGGCGCGATTATACATCCGATGTGGGAGCCAGCTTGCTGGCGAATGCCATTCGTGGCTAATACCGCTCCTACAAGGAACGGCTTCAAAATGTGCGATTCTGGATATAACCTCGTGAAGATGCCC
>JAGVNQ010000190.1 GCA_020053195.1 Sideroxydans sp. | reverse complement strand
TGCGCGCCGCGCGCGAAGAGCAGGGCATGAAAGTGGCCGATGTGGCGGAGCGCATCAAGTTCAGCGTGCGCCAGATCGAAGCGCTGGAAGCCGACGATTTGCCGCATTTGCCCGAGGGCGCGTTCCTGCGCGGTTTCATCCGCAGTTATGCGCGCGCCTTGCATCTGGACGAATCGGCGCTGTTGCCGGTGGCTCCGGTCAAAGCGGAAGTGCCGCTGGATGTGGCCGCTTCCCAAGCGGGGGGGCAGGCGTTCCCGACTTTTGAATCTTCGCGCCAGAAAAGCATTTATCTGTTGGTCGGCGCGCTGGCGGTGGCGCTGGTGCTGGTCGTGTTTATTTGGAGCCACGACGACGCGCCGCTGCCCGACACCACCGTGATCGAAGAGGTTCAGTTGCCCGCATTGAGTGCGGTTTCCGCGCCGGCCTCTGCCGTATCCGTTGCAGCTTCTGCGGTGCAACCCGCCGTTGCGCCAGCCGCGCCGCCTGTTCCGGTCGCTGTCGTCGAACCCAAGAAAACTGTGCCGCCATTAAAACCCAAGACGGTCGAGCCGGTGGCAGTCACGCCGCCGACCGCTGTGTCGGGAACTGATGCCAGCACGGCGCAGCTGCTGGCGAGATTAAAGAAACGGCCTATCCATATTGTGTTCGTCGAAGAATCGTGGATGGAGATCACCGATAAAAACGGCGAATTGCTGTTGTCGCTCACCGGAACGGCGGGTACCGAGAAGTGGATTGGCGGCAGATATCGTGAGCCCTATCAAGTATCCATCGGCAGACCCGGTGCGGTGCGCATTTACAACAGAGGGCGCGAAGTCGATCTCTCGCAGTATGAACCGCTCGAACTTGTGCATCTGGTTCTGGAATAAGGCATGAGTCAACTGTTTACCCTTCGTCATCGGACGCAGCGCGTGCGCGTGGGCAACATCCTGATCGGCGGCGATGCGCCCATCGTGGTGCAATCCATGACCAACACCGACACCGCCGACGCGGATGGCACGGTGCGCCAAGTGTTCGAGCTGGCGCAGGCCGGTTCGGAGCTGGTGCGCATCACGGTGAACACGTCCGAAGCCGCACAGCAAGTGCCGCGCATCCGCCAACGACTGGACGACATGGGCTGCAACGTGCCGCTGATCGGCGACTTCCACTACAACGGCCACCGCCTGCTCACCGAGTTCCCCGAGTGCGCGCAAGCCCTGGCGAAATACCGCATCAATCCCGGCAACGTGGGCAAGAACCGTAAGGGCGAAGACCAATTCGCCATCATGATCGCCGTCGCCAAACAATACGACAAACCAGTGCGCATCGGCGTGAACTGGGGTAGTCTGGATCAAGACCTGGTGGTGCGCTTGATGGACGAAAACGCCAAACTGGCGCAGCCCAAAGAAGTGGCCGAAGTGACGCGCGAGGCGTTGATCGTGTCCGCGCTGGATTCTGCTAAACGCGCCGAAGTGTTGGGTCTGGCGCACGACCGCATCGTGCTGTCGTGCAAAGTGAGCGACGTACAAGACTTGATCGCCGTGTATCAGAACATGGCAAGTCGATGCGATTACCCGCTACATCTTGGCTTGACCGAAGCGGGCATGGGCTCGAAAGGCATCGTCGCCTCCACCGCCGCGCTGGCCGTGCTGTTGCAGCAAGGCATCGGCGACACCATCCGCGTCTCGTTGACTCCTCCTCCCGGCGGCGCGCGCACCGAAGAAGTGGTGGTGGCGCAGGAAATTTTGCAAACCATGGGGCTGCGCTCCTTCGCGCCCATGGTCACCGCCTGCCCCGGCTGCGGCCGCACCACCAGCACCGTGTTCCAGGAGTTGGCGCAAAGCATCCAGCATTATCTGCGCGCGCAAATGCCGCAGTGGCGCAAGCAATACATCGGCGTGGAAGAAATGACCGTCGCCGTGATGGGCTGCATCGTCAACGGCCCCGGCGAAAGCAAACTCGCCAACATCGGCATCAGCCTGCCGGGAACCGGCGAGAATCCCGCTGCACCGGTTTATGTGGACGGCGAAAAGACGGTGACCTTGCGCGGCGAAAATATCTCGGTTGAGTTTCAGCAGATCGTGGATGAATACGTGGCGAGGAAATACGCGAAGCGCGGCTGAGGTGGCGGTTCGCAAATAGGATTTTGATTCGGTTCGCAGGTGGGTGTGCAATGCACTTGGCGCAGATTATTTCTGCGAACGTGTCCGTTATTAAATAGCCCACCTCATGAAGATGCCCGCCAATAGGCGTTCTACGTGATGCATGGGGTGTAGAACGCCTATTGATGGGCGTTTCCATGATGTTTTGATATTGTGTCGAGGTGGTGGGGCTGGTTTTAGCGCCTTCGTTTCTAAACCCGAGATTTCAGTTTAATAAAGACACTATCACGCTGCGCCGAGAAGAGTGACAAGTGCCGGAGTCGGTGGGGTTTGGCGAGCATCGGCTTGTGCCGTTAAGGGCGGTGGATGTGATGAAATGGAAGTTGGTGGGGTGATGGTGTACTTTTCTGAATTATTGGGGGGCGCGAAATATTTGCGCTCAATTAAAACAAGGCATTCCGTGAAGAGCGCCAGAATAGACACCGCGAAGGTGTATTTCTGGGTGTTTTTTAGGGTGTCAACTTAAGGGTTAGCCAAAAAAGGAGATTCAGAATGAAAGCAATATGGAAAGTTCTCGGAGCAGCGCTTGGAATATTTATTTTAATAAACGTGGCTGGTGGTATCGGAAAGTGGGCTGGCAAGCCCGCGAGAGAGAATGCACGAGATTCTACAATTAACTCCTCACTAATGAATGCAGCCAGCGAATTGAATAAAAAAGCACCAATGATGGTTGACACCGGAACCAGATTAGATTCAGCTATCGGCATGAATAAGCAACTTAAATATAACTACACAGCGATCAACACTCTGGCCGAAGATATAGATGTGGCTCAATTTAATTCCACCATGCAGACAACAATTACAAACAAGGTATGCACATCAAAGGAAATGGAGATGTTCATGAAAAATGGTGTTTCCGTAACTTATGCATATAACGATAAGAATGGGAAGCAACTCGCTGTTATTACTGTAGAACAATCACAGTGCCAAAATAAATAGGGTCAGGTTCGATATATCCATCGCCACCCAACAAAACGCCCCTTAGCCGGGAAAAATTCAAGGGTCAGGTCTATACATATAGCTTTTCCACAGGGCGAAAAGACTTTTTTTGTCGCCCTCAAACAAAACGCCTCGCAGTCGAGGCGTTTTGCTTTGCAGTTTCAATAACCCATCACCAGAAGATGACCGTCAATAGGCGTTCTTCACGCATCACCTGATGTAGATCGCCTATTGGCGGGCGTTTCCGTGAGGTTGTATTTTTCGAAAAGCTTTGGGGATTGACCACGTTTTTCCACGAAATTTGAATCCTGTGCGTCCAGTTATTTCGCCTCACCTCCAACCCCCGCCCCTCACAAGCAAGCGGGGGTGTTTTTTTGTGCTGAATCAACTGGCTTACATTGGATTGTTTTTTTCAAATGCGTAAATGCTGCTGGTGAATAGCTGTTGTTGCACGTAATATACGTGTGTCTAAATTTTACGGGAGTAACCCCATGAAACAGAACATCACTCTTGCACTTGATCGGGAGGTGCTCGTGGCCGCGCGCGTTTTTGCCGCGCAACAAGGCACTAGCGTGAGTGCCTTGCTGGCCGATGAGTTGATTGAGAAAATAGAAAACAATCGTCGCTACGAGCATTCCAAGCAGATTGCGCTTTCCATGCTTGAGCAGCCTTGGTCGCTTGGCGGTCTTGGTGTCAATGATCGCGAGGCGCTCCATGACCGCACTGCGCTTCGTTGATACAAATATCCTGATTTACGCGCATGATCGTGATGCCGGTATCAAGCATGACAAGGCGCGGCAAATACTGACTGATCTTTGGAATCAGGAAAACGGTTGTTTGAGTGCTCAGGTGTTGCAAGAGTTTTTTGTCAACGTTACCAAAAAAATCCCGCAACCGTTACCAACAGCTGTGGCTCGTGAGGTGATGCGTATTTACTTGCCGTGGGTCAGGACTGTGTCTGACGGTGAAATGGTTATTCGCGCATCTGAAATTGCCGATGCTTGGCAAACCTCTTTCTGGGATGGGATGATTGTCGCGGCTGCCGAACGTTCAGGCGCTTCCGAGCTTTTAACCGAAGATTTGCAAAACGGTCAACGCATTGCAGGCTTAATTGTAATCAATCCTTTTGCGGTAAATTAAAAGCATTAGTGCCATGAGGGTCAGGTTCGATATATCCATCGCCACTCAACAAAACGCCCCTTAGCCGGGGCGTTTTGCATTGCATATTTAACGCACTACCTCGTGCAGATGCCCGTCAATAGGCGATCTACAGCATGTCAGTGATGTGGTTGGATGAAACGAAAACCAAAACGGCTGGCATTCGCGTTCCATATTGAGCCGATGAGGACGCTTTATTACTTGCCGATGGAAATTGAAGTGGTGTGTGAGAAAACCCGAACTTGAACGCGCGGCTGTTTACCAAACCCGCTCTATCTCATAAGCGTCAAATTTGGAATCAATGCTTACAACCTGAATTTTTTCCGCAAGTGATTGAGCGATTATCAAGCGGTCAAAAGGATCGCGATGATGGAATGGTAAAGTGGTCAACTGGGCGGTGTGGCTGATTTCGATGGGCAGGATGGTTATGTTGTTGGTGGCGAGTTCACGAACCATGAATGGCGCGAAGGGTTCGGGTAGGGCGTATTTGCCCAGTGCGATTTTGATGGCGATTTCCCAGTGGCTCGCCGGGCTCAGATAGAGTGTTTCGGTTTGTTCGATGGCGGTTCTGGCGGGTGTGCTGAGTCGCTCGTCATCCAGCAAGAACCAGAGAAACGCATGGGTGTCGAGCAGGAGTTTCATGCCATGTATTCAGAGAAATCATTCAGATGATCGTCGTCATCTTTCAGTATGCGCAAACGGCCTTTCGCGCTTCCGGCATGACGGCGGGCGGATATTGCGGTGGGGACTGTTGCAGTGGGTTGCAGGCGGACGAGCAGGAAGCGGGCGTTTTCTTCCATGCTGATCGGCTCGACGGGTTGAATCCGGCCTTCCCGAATGACGGCCTCTACGGCTTGTAACATGGCGACTCCCAGTTAAGGATTAGGGAGTAATCCTACCGAATCCCCTGCGAATTAGCCAGCGAATGGCTGGCATCATGGGTTTGTAATGCCATTTGTGGACTGCGCATGGGGATTCTGGAATATCGGCTTTCCTGATACCATCGCGCCCTCAATAAATTCTTCAGGGCAAAAGCGCGTGAAGCAGACCGTAACAGCGCCTTTCCTTTCGTAATTCAAGCAAATGAGCAACGAAACATTACAAGCCGTAAAAGGCATGAACGATATTCTGCCGGACGAGGCGCAACTGTGGCTTTGGTTCGAGGATACGGTGCGTGACTGGCTGGAGAGTTACGGTTACCGCAATATCCGCATGCCGCTGCTGGAGCCGACTGCGCTGTTCAAGCGCGCTATCGGCGAGGTGACCGACATCGTGGAAAAAGAGATGTAC
>JAGVNQ010000178.1 GCA_020053195.1 Sideroxydans sp. | reverse complement strand
GCGCATCAGCGTTTCCGGCAAACAGGCCGAGACACAGGTGATGGAAAACATTGATGCCATCGCCCGCGCCAGCCTGGATGCGCGCATGGCCGCCATCACCGCACGCGCCATCGCGCGCGCAGTCGCCAAAGGCGCGATACAAAATGCGGTGGATGAATCGGGCGGCAAAGATGAAGATAAATTCGTCAAATTTATCGGCTCGTTTCTGGTGCGCGTTGCCTCCGTCGCCACCGAACGCGCCGACACCCGCAGCTGGCTGACCCTGCCCGCCAACGTGCAACTGGCGCGGCTGGAACTGCCGCCGGGCACTTTCGATGTGACCGTGGAATTGTTGGGCGCAGGCGGACAAGTGATCGCGACACAAATATTCCCGCAAGTGACCATACGCCACGGCCACAAGACGTATTTGACGCAACATGCAATTCCATAATGTAGGTCGGGCTTTAGCCCGACATGTCGGGTTGAAACCCGACCTACAAACAGCGTAATCTGCGAACGACCGTTTTTGATTTTTTCTGCTTTCAGGAGATGCAAATGAAACTCTCTACTTTTGCCGCATTCGCCCTTTCGCTCTTGCTGCTTTCCGGCTGCGCCAGCGAGCCGACCCGACCCGACTGGATCGCGGGCGACAGCGCCCAATACCAGCGCGCGCAATACCTGATCGGCCACGGCCAGGCGAACACGCTAGAAGAAGCCAAAGACCGCGCACGCGCCGATGTGTCCAAAATTTTTCAGGTAGCGGTGGTGGTGAGCAGCGAAGACATGCAGCGCGCAAAGTCCGATAGCTCCGGCGCAATGCAACTCGAACAGCAAGCCACACGCAACATCAGCACACGCACCGAACAAATTATCAGCGGCATCCAGATCGCTGAAATCTGGCAAGACCCGACCAGCGCCAGCTACCACGTGCTGGCCGTGTTGCCGCGCCTGCAAACCGCCACCACGCTGCGCCAACAAATCGGCGAGCTCGATGCGACCACGCGCAACCACATCGAACAATCGCGCAACGAGACCGACCTGTTCATGAAAATCGCCGCCGCCAGCCGCGCCATGAACGTGCAGCAGGAACGCGAATCGCTGCAAAAAAATCTGCAAGTGGTGGACATCACCGGGCGCGGAGTCGAGTCGCAACTGAGCAGCGCCAAACTCAAAACCGACCTGTTTGAATTGCTCAAGCGCGTCAGCATCGCACCGCAAGTTATGGCCGAATCGCCCGCCGGGTTACACAACATAGTCTCGGGCGCGCTGGCGCAATCCGGCTTCGTGCTCGACACCAGCGGTCGCCCGGAATTTTTTGTGCGCGCCAACATGACCCTGACCGACCTCGGCCTGAAAGACGGCTGGTACTGGCAGCGCGGCACACTGCAAATCACCCTGATAGAAACCGCCAACAACCGCGTGCGCGGCACACGCAACTGGAGCGTCAAAGGCAACGCCCAAAACCAAGCCGATGCCACCCGCCGCGCCATGGATCAGGCCGATGCGATCCTCAAACAGGAACTGGGTGGCGCGATTATCGGCATGGCGATTGCAAAATAGCGTTTTCGCAAACCCACCTTGCCCGCGAGGCAGTAAATTCGGGCATCTACAAAGGGTGCAATGCGTAGATTGGCTATTGGCGGGCGTTGCGGAGCAACTGGGTAATTCCACTCCTGCCAAACCTGAATTCGTCGCAAGAGGGTGATTGGGCGGGATTGTTTTTTGGTAGGAAGAGCTTATGCAAGCCAGATATGCAAAGCATATTTAAGCTGGGTAACCATCACGTTAGAAAACACAATATGGACTATAAAGACCTCACTGCTATTCTTTTAAAAACTACTGGTGCCGTATTAATTTTCTGGTACCTATCTTGGTTGCCATCGCTCATTCCCTTAGCAACAAAACAGCCTTTCTCTGGTCTGTTGTTATTGGTAGAAGCTCTGCCAACCATTGTGGGTTTAATGTTTGCAGGGCTTTTATTTACGTTTCCTGCAACGGTTTCAAACAAACTAATAAGCGGTGTCAAATTAAGCCACGATGAAACTTTTGTAGTTTCTTTACAAATCATTGCACTTCGCCTAATTGGCATTTATCACGTAATTACATCAATTGTTGATCTGATTCACCATATTTCTACGGCCATCTTAGCCCCAACACTTTACGAAAATATGGGTGTGACACCACCGCTATCAGGATGGACTCCCGATCTGGTTGGCTGGACGATTGCATCGTTTGCTGAGCTTGCAATTGCGTTGTGGCTTGCCATCGGCGCTGAGGGGATTCTCAGATTGATACAAAAACTAAGGGGGCGAAATTTCTAACCCTACGCACATGAATGCCGTTACCAAATCTGTTTTGCCCGGCTGGTGTTTTCTGCTGGTGTGTTCAGTGGGTTTTGCCGATGAACTCCCGGCACTCGGCGGGGAGCAGGCGAAGGTTGAACAAAGCAGCTTCAATCTTTGGATCAATCCCGGCCTGTTGTCTTATCACTTCGACCGCGATGCGGGGTTTTGTGATCTCAATAGCGGCTTGGGCGTGCAATCTTTTGTGTCCGACAACCTGTCGCTGATGGCGGGCAATTTCATCAACAGCGACCATGGACGTTCAAATTACGCGGGACTGGCTTGGCAACCCTTGTCCTGGCACGCGCTCAAGATTGGACTTTCCGCCGGCATCCTCGACGGCTACCAGACCACCAACAACGGCGGAAAATTTCTTGCGGTGCTGCCTTGGGTAACCATCCGCAACGAGCGGATCGGCATTAACTTCACCGTCGTTCCCTATCCCAACGACCCTCATCATCTGGGGGCTATCTCGGGACAAGTGATTCTGCGCGTTTGGTAAGCGCATACCGGATTACGCCGCGCTCTGCGGATGCCCGTAGTTAAATCGCAGAGGTTCTTGCACCCTATGGGTGCTTGCTCGCGGCGCGACGGTGTTTGATGAATTCGAGGATCGCGGGGATGAACGAGACAACGACGATGACGAGGATCATCAGGGTGAGGTTGTCTTTGATGATGGGGATGTTGCCGAAGAAAAAACCGGCCAGGGTGAGACTGCCGATCCACGCCACACTGCCCAGCGCGCTGAACATCACGAACAGGCGGTAGTTCATGGTGGCGATGCCGGCGACGAACGGGGCGAAGGTGCGGATGATGGGCAGGAAGCGCGCGAAGATGATGGTTTTGCCGCCGTGTTTTTCGTAGAACAGGTGGGTTTTTTCCAGATGCTCGTGTTTGATGAAGCGCTGCCTCGGGTGGTTGAGTATGCGCAGACCGAGCAGGCGACCTATCCAGTAGTTGGTGTTGTCACCCATGAGTGCGGCGAGCATTAGCGCGGGCGCGAGGATTTGCAGCTCCAACGAACCCATGCCGCACAACGCGCCCGCCACGAACAGCAGCGAATCGCCGGGCAGGAAGGGCGCGACCACCAAACCGGTTTCGGCGAAGATGATGGCGAACAGGATGGCGTAAACCCACACGCCGTAATCCTGCACCAGCGCCAGCAGGTGGGTGTCCAGATGCAGCACGATGTCGATAAAGGCGGTGAGAATTTCCATAGCTTGGTTTGGTAGGTTGGGTTAGCGCAGCGTAACCCAACGTGTTTTAGAGGTTTATGTTGGGTTACGCGATGAAACCGCTAACCCAACCTACAAAGAACTAGGGCAGCACTTCTTCGGCTTCGACTTTTTCCGGTTTGATGAAATCTTCGCGCGATACGCCGAACATAATCAGTAAGGGACTGGCGACCAGTACCGAGGAATAGATACTGAACAAAATACCGATGGTCAGCGCCATGGCGAAATAGTGCAGCGTTTCGCCGCCGAGGAACAGCATGGAAGTGACCATCATCTGCGTGCAGGCGTGGGTGATGATGGTGCGCGACATGGTGCGGGTGATGGCGTTGTCGATGATCTCGGCGACTTCGGTCTTGCGCATCTTCTTGAAGTTTTCACGGATCCGGTCGAACACCACCACCGATTCGTTCACCGAATAACCCAGCACCGCCAGCACCGCCGCCAGCACCGAGAGCGAAAACTCCCACTGAAAGAAGGCGAAGAAACCGAGAATGATGACCACGTCGTGCAGGTTGGCGACAATCGCGGCGAGGCCGAATTTCCATTCGAAGCGCATCCACAAATAACCGACGATGCCCAACGACACCAGCAACAGCGCCATCGCGCCGTTCTCCACCAAGTCGCGGCCAACTTGCGGGCCGACGAATTCGACGCGGCGCAGTTCGACGCTGGCATCTTGCTGGCGCAAACTTTCAACCACGTGTTCGCTGAGTTTTGCGCCCATGGAGTTTTGTTTGAGCGGCACTTGAATCAACACATCGTGGCTGCTGCCGAAGTTCTGCACCTGCGCGTCTTTCAAGCCAATGCTGGCCAGATGTTCGCGCACATTGTTGATGTCCGCCGGTTGCGCGTAATGCACTTCCATCACCGTACCGCCGGTGAAATCCACGCCGAAGTTCAAGCCTTTGGTGGCGAGGAAAATCACCGCCAGAATGAAAGTCACCAGCGAGATGCTGGTGGTCAGCTTCCCGTAGCTCATGAACGGGATGTCTTTTTTGATGCGGAAAAATTCCATTTTATTTCCTTAAAGTTCCCCCTCTCTCCAACTCTCTCCCCTGCGGGGCGAGAGAGCTTTCGTTCCCTCTCCCGCTAGCGGGAGAGGGTTAGGGAGAGGGTTTATCCAATCGCAACTTTATTCAACCGCACCTTGCGACCATAAATCAGATTGACCAGCGCGCGCGACACCATCACCGCGCTGAAAATCGAGGTCAGGATGCCCAAACACAACACCACGGCAAACCCTTTCACCGGTCCCGAGCCGAACATGAACAGCGCCACGCCCACGATCAGCGCGGTGATGTTGGAGTCGAGAATGGTGGCGAAAGCGTGTTCGTAGCCTTCGTGGATTGCGGTCTGCGGCGGCACGCCGTTGCGCAGCTCTTCGCGGATACGCTCGTTAATCAACACGTTGGAGTCGATCGCCATACCCAGCGTCAACGCGATAGCCGCCATGCCCGGCAGGGTCAGCGTGGCTTGCATCATGGACAGCAACGCCACCAGGAACAGCAAGTTCGCACCCAGCGCCAGCACCGACACGGTGCCGAACGTCAGGTAATAAGCAATCATGAATATCGCGATGGCGATGTAACCGATCTTGGTGGAATCGAAGCCGCGCTTGATGTTGTCCGCGCCCAAGCTGGGGCCGACAGTGCGCTCTTCCACGATCTCCATCGGCGCGGCCAGCGCACCCGCGCGCAGCAGCAGCGCGGTGTTCTGCGCTTCAGTGGTATCCATACTGCCGCTAATTTGCACGCGCCCGCCGCCAATTTCCTCGCGGATTACCGGCGCGGTGACCACTTCGCCGCGACCTTTTTCAAACAGGATGATCGCCATGCGCTTGCCCACATTTTCGCGCGTGGCTTCCTTGAATTTGCGCGCGCCCACCGCGTCCAGATTGATGTGAACGGCGGCTTGGTTGTCGGTGCTGTCGAAGCCGGGCTGCGCGTCGTTGATACGCTCGCCGGTCAAAATCACCGTCTTTTTTACCAGCAACAACGTGCCGTCGCGGTCTTTGAAAATTTCCGTTCCGAACGGTGCGACTGAACCCATTCCTATCTGGTGCTCGTCATCCACCATG
>JAGVNQ010000250.1 GCA_020053195.1 Sideroxydans sp. | reverse complement strand
GGAATGACGGAACCCATGAATTTTTAGGTTAAACCTCCATGTCCATCACCCAAATCCGCGACAGCTTGCGCACTGCGCGCCGCGCGCTGCAAGACAGTTATTCCTCCCACACACAGCCCGCGCGCCATTTGCGCGCGCACACCCGCATCGTCGATGAACATTTGCAGCAGGTGTGGCAACTGCTCGCCATGCCCGCCGGATTGGCGCTGGTGGCGGTGGGTGGTTATGGTCGCGAGGAGTTGTTTCCCAAGTCTGACATCGACCTGCTGATTCTGCTGCCGCAACAGCCGAATGAAGCGTTGCAGCAGCGTTTGCAGGAACTGGTTGGCAAGTTGTGGGACATCGGGCTGGAAGTCGGGCACAGCGTGCGCACCATCGGCGAATGTATGTCCGAATCGTCGGACGTGACGGTGCAAACCAATCTGCTGGAGGCGCGCCATATCACCGGCAGCCGCGCGCTGTTTCTGGACATGCGCGAAGCGCTTTCCTCGCATCTGAGCCGCCGCGCGTTTTATCTGGCCAAAGTGCAGGAGCAGGAAAAACGCCACACGCGTTTTCAAGATACCGATTTCAATCTAGAACCCAACCTGAAGGAAAGTCCCGGCGGTCTGCGCGATTTGCAGACGGTGTTGTGGATCAGCCGCGCCAGCGGCTTCGGCGGCACGTGGCGCAAACTGGCCGCAGCAAAACTGATGACCGCGCAGGAAGCCAGCGCCATCGCGCGCCACGAGGCGCTGCTGCAAACGCTGCGCATCCAGTTGCATTACATCGCCGGGCGGCGCGAAGATCGCATCCTGTTCGACTATCAAAACGAGTTGGCCGCGCAGATGCATGTCGCCGCCACCGACACGCGCCGCGCCAGCGAAATTCTGATGCAGCGTTACTACCGCACCAAGCGCGCGGTGCTGCAACTCAGCGCCATTCTGTTGCAGAACCTGCACACCCACTTGTTCCCGGAAGTTGACTCTGTGCATCCGCTCAACGAGCGTTTCCTGTCGCGCAACAATCTGCTCGAAGCGCGCGACGAAATGCTGTTTGAAAATGATCCCTCAACGATTCTGGAAAGTTTTTTGCTGATGGAACAGCATGGAAAACTGACCGGTTTTTCCGCGCCGACGGCGCGCGCGCTGATCCGGGCGCGCGGCAAAATCGACGCGGCCTTCCGCCGCGATGAAAAGAACCGCGCGCTGTTCATGCAGATCATGCGCGCGCCACAAGGCATCACCCACGTGCTGCGGCGCATGAGCCGCAACGGCATTCTGGGGCGATATCTGCCCGCGTTCGGACGCATCACGGGGCAGATGCAGCACGACCTGTTCCACGTGTTTACGGTAGATGAACACATCCTGATGGTGGTGCATAACCTGCGCTGCTTTGCGCTGAAACGGCACGAGCATGAACATCCGCTGTGCAACAAGCTGATGAAGGATTTCGCCCGCCCCGAAGTTTTGTATATCGCCGGCCTGTTCCACGACATCGCCAAAGGGCGCGGCGGCGACCACGCGCAAAAAGGCCGCGCCGATGCCGAGCGTTTTTGCAAACAACACAACCTGTCACGCGAGGATAGAAAGCTGGTGGTGTGGCTGGTGGAACACCATCTCGATCTTTCCGCCACCGCGCAAATGCAGGATTTGTCCGATCAGGATGTGATCGCCGCGTTCGCCAAAAAGATTCCGAACGACCGTTATCTGGTGGCGCTGTATATGCTCACCGTGGCCGACGTGTTGGGCACCAGCCCCAAGGTGTGGAACGTGTGGAAAGGCAAGTTGTTCGAGAATTTATTCCAATCCACAAGACGCTACATGGTGGGCGGCAAGATCGCCGACCAGATCGGCGAAGTGCGCCGCCTCGCGGCGGAAACACTCAGCCTGTACGCCATCAATGCCGAGGGTTACGAATTGTTGTGGGCGCAATTGGACCCGGAATATTTCCTGCGCCACGAGCCGCACGAAATCGCGTGGCACACACGCTTGCTGGCACACCGCGTAAACAGCGACGCGCCTGTGGTCAAAGCGCGACTCTCGCGCATCGGCGAGGGCATGCAGGTGTTTGTCTATACCAGGGACAAACCATACCTGTTCGCGTGCATCTGCAATTTCTTCGCGCGCATGAACTACAACATCATGGAAGCCAAAGTGCACACCACCCACCACGGTTACGCACTGGACAGTTTTCAGGTGATGGATGCGGGCAACAACAAGACGATTTACCGCGATGTGTTGAACTACATTGAATACGAGCTGGCGCAAAAACTCGCGGGCGATGCCACGCCCGCCGCGCCGCACATCGGCCGCGTCAGCCGCCAACTCAAACACTTCCCCATCAAGCCGACGGCCAGCATCGCGCATGACGAAAAAGGCCAGCACATTTTGTCCATCGTGGCCGGAGACCGCCCCGGTCTGCTGGCGCAGATCGCCTTCGTGCTGGCTCAGCACCAGATCGAATTGCGCAGCGCCAAAATCAACACACTAGGCGCGCGTGCGGAAGATACGTTCTGGATCAGCGGAAAAACGCTGGATAAGGAAGATGAAACCAACAAACTTTGCGAAGCGTTACGGCAACAACTCGCGTGAAGCAAACAACGTAACTAAGCCACTGATAAACACAGATGAAACACGGATAAACAACGACAATCATGAAATTGTGCGGACACCATTGGTGTGAACGACAAACCTTGTGCAACGCACGGTTTTATCAGTGTGAATCCGTGTTCATCCGTGGCTAAATGTGTTTTCTATTGACTCTTGCTCTTGCAATTGACCGCTTCCCAGCGAGTTTTCCAGGGAATGAATTCTTCCGCCGGCATCGGTCTGGCGATAAAAAATCCCTGCACTTCGTCGCAGCCGAGGGCCGCCAGCAAGTCCCAATCCTGCCGGGTTTCCGCACCTTCGGCCACCACGTTCATGCCGAGCGCATGCCCCATTTTCAGGCTCGATTCAATGATGGCGCGCGCCACATCATCGTCTGCCGCACCGCTGACAAAAGTTCGATCCACTTTAAGTTCGGTGAACGGCAATTGTTTCAATTTTTCCATACTGGAGTAGCCGGTGCCGAAGTTGTCTATGGACAGGCCGAAACCCTTGAGCCGCAGTCTGGAGATCACCTCCAGGCTGGTGGCAATATCGCTCATCAGGCGGCTCGCGGTAATTTCCAGAATCACGTGGCCGGGCTCCAGACCGGCCTTGCGCACCATATCGGCAAACACCTCCGGCAAATCGAGCCGGTTCAACGTGTTCATGGAAATATTCACCGATACATCCAGATCGTATCCCATGCTCCGCCATTCGCTTAAACGGGCCATCGCCTGACCGAACACCACCATCGTCAGGTCGTTAATCAGTCCGTGTTCTTCCGCCACGGAGATAAAGGCGACCGACTGAATCAGGCCGCGCTCGGGATGCCGCCAGCGCACCAGACATTCGGCACCCGTCACGCGCCGGTCACATAGCGCCAGTCTGGGTTGAAAAAAAGTTTCCACCTGACCGGCATCCATCCCGCTGCTGATTTCTTCGGGGGTCATTTTTTGTATCGGGCCGTAGCCGTTGTTCGGCGCGGAACCAATGAGATCCATGAGCGCGACCAGCAGCGCTTCCGCCTCGACCGGCTTGTACAACGTGCCGAGAAAACGCAAATGGTGAACCTGCGCCAGATTTTCCACGGTTTTGATCAGGCGTTTATCGCTGCCGGAAGAAATAATCACGCCCCCTTCAAAACTGCGCCCCGCCAGATGCCGCAAAAATTCGATGCCATCCATACCCGGCATATACAGATCGCAGATCACCAGTTGCGGCAAACTGATCGCGCTTTCGATAGCCGCCAGCGCGGCATGTCCGTCCAGCGAACGGTTCACACTTTTGATGCCCAACTTGCGCAGCATGCCCTCGATACGATCCAGCGCGATTTCGTCGTCATCCACCAGCAGAACGCGCAAGGACGCAAGCTTATCCAACATCGGCGCTGAAATATTGCTTATTGGTTTGCTCATGCGAATGACTCCTGAAAAGTTCGACCGTTTGGAGGTTTGTGCGGCTTTTCGATTTTTCTGCTTGGCTTGACTATTTCTTTCGGCAGTTCATTTTCTAATCTGCGAATTTCATGTTACCAGCTTTTCGTATGCAGCCCTGAACGGCTCTGCGAGGACCAGCCAAGTTGGTTGGAACAATTTACAATCATGCATCGCGTCGGAAGCCAATAAATACGGGCATCTTCAAGCGATGGTGCAGGTAGATCGCCTATTGGCGGGCGTTCCCATGCGATTGGCATTTCAAATTCTTATTTTTTGAATCTGAAGGTGAGCAACACGCCGACCACCGCACCCGCTGCGCCGCACAGCAAAATTTTGTTGCGCATATCTTCGATGCCGGTGACCGAGCGCCAGGCGTTCTGGAATCCGTTGCCGCCGAACGAGAACAGCGTTTTCATGCTGACATAGTCGCCGCCCCATTTGCCGAAGATGGCGTAACCGACGATCAGCCCTAGCAATGCGAAAGATGCGACACTGAGAATGTTTTTACTCATCTGCTATTTCCTCCAAAAAATTTCTACTAAATATTGTTCAAGGCTACCTCTAAAAATTCAAAATTCTAAGCAAGACAAGGCGCGAATAAAAAATTGCGACGCAGCATATGTTTGATATGTAAGGAGCAATTTTTTATGAGCAACGCAGTATTGCGACGAAGTTTGGATTTTTAGAGGTGGCCTCAATTCCATGTCAGCCCGATGACCGCAACGCCGACGGTAATCAATCCCAACGTGAGATTTACTGCGACCAGTTTGCGTATCTTGCCCAGCATCGCTCCCGCTTCTTTCCACTGTCCTTTGCCGACAAACAAACTGAGCGGCACGTAGCAGGCAAAAAACACGTAGCCGTAGATTCCCGTCATGACTAACCCCAGCAACAGCATGAGATGAACATAGTGCGGCGCATGCGCCATGCCACCGTATTGGTAGATCATGTAAAAACCGGTGACGAGAATGATGCCGACCGCGCCCCACACCCAGTTGAAAAAACGCTGGAACACGTTGCTCCACAAACGCAGACGCTCCGGCGGTTGCAGGGTATCGACGGCGGCGGGTCGCAGCACCATGTAGGCGAAGAACATGCCGCCGACCCAGATCACGACAGCGAGCAGATGGATAAGTCGAAAGAAGGTCATGATGTGTTTTGGATGGGTTGTTTGTGAACGAGAGAATAACCGAAAAATCCCCGGACAAATCCTCTACGTTAACGAGGGCAAAAGCTCGCGCACCGGCCTGAAGCTGCGTCTATGTACGGCGGACACGCCGTGTTCGCGCAAGGCGGCGAGGTGCGCGGCGGTGGGATAACCTTTGTGCCCGTCGAAGCCGTATTGCGGGTATTGCGCATGCAGTCCCAGCATGAGTTCGTCGCGCGCGGTCTTGGCTAAAATGGACGCGGCGGAGATGGCGGCGACTTTGCTGTCGCCCTTGACGATGGCCTGACTGGGGATACCGGTCTGCGGGCAATACAAACCATCCACCAGCACTTGCAGCGGCTGGATGGGCAGCGCCAGCACGGCGCGTTTCATCGCCAACAATGTAGCTTGCAGGATGTTGATCTGGTCGATCTCCTCAACTTCGGCGTAAGCCACCGCCCACGCCAGCGCGCGTTCGCGGATGATTGGAGCGAGTTTATCGCGTTGATTCTCGGAAAGTTTTTTGGAATCGGCCAAGCCTGCAATGGGATTGGTTGGATCGAGAATAACGGCGGCGGCACTGACTGGCCCCGCCAGCGGGCCGCGCCCGGCTTCATCGACTCCACAAATTAGAATGATGGAATTCATTCTATTAGCCACGGATGCACACGGATTGTTTTCGCCTTGGTTTCATCTGTGTTTCATCCGTGTTCATCCGTGGCTAAAGTGTTTTTTGTTTTATGCCAGATACGGCAAGATAGCCGCAGCCGCTTTCTGCGCGGTGTCTTGACGCAAAGTGTGATGCATGTTGCCAAAAATTTGTTCCAGTTGCTCAACCGCTTTTTTATTGTTGACCAGATTGAGCAAGGCCTGCGCCAAGTTTTGCGGTGTGGCATCGTCCTGCAAAATTTCCGGCACGACGAATTTTTCGGCGAGGATGTTGGGCAGTCCGACGTAGGGCTGATACATTTTGCGCTTGTGCATCCACCAAGAAAGCGCGGGCATTTTGTAGGTGATGACCATGGGACGCTTGAGCAGCGCGGCTTCCAGCGTGGCTGTGCCGGAAGCGACGAGCACCACATCCGCCGCGATCATGGCATCGTGAGCATGGCCGAACAGCATGGTGATCGGCAGTTGCTGCGCTTCCAGTCGCCAGACTTCATTTTCAAAAATGGTACGCGTTTCGCGGCTGGCCAGCGGCACGAGAAATTGCGCTTCCGGCAATTTTTGCAGAATCAGCTTGGCGGTTTCAATATAAGTTTCGGCCAGCTGGCGCACTTCGCTCTGACGACTACCGGGCAGGAAGGCGAACACTTTGGCGCTTCTGGGCAGTATACGCATCTGTTCGCGCATCTCGGCGCGCTTGGGGTTGTCCGGCAAAAAGTCCGCCAGCGGATGGCCGACGTAAGTGACAGGCACGCCCGCCTGTTTGTACAGCGGCGCTTCAAACGGGAACAGCGCGAGAATATGCGACACGGCTTGTTTGATTTTGTGGATGCGCTCGCCGCGCCATGCCCAGATAGACGGGCTGACATAATGCACGGTGGGGATGCCGCGCTGTTTGAGCGCGAGTTCCAGATCGAGATTGAAATCTGGCGCATCCACGCCGATAAATAAATCAGGCGGATCGTTGATAAATCGCTCGCGCAGCTGGCGGCGGATGCCGACGATTTCGCGGTAATGGCGCAGCACTTCAACGTAGCCGCGCACTGCGAGTTTTTCCATGGGGAACAGCACTTCCATGCCGATGCCGCTCATCCTGGGGCCGCCGATGCCGACAAAACGCACGTTGGGTGCGGCTTGTTTGATGGCGGTCATCAGCAGGCTGCCGAGCATATCACCCGAAGCCTCACCCGCCACGATAGCGATGGTTTTTACATTGGCCGACATGACTTAACGGACGATGCCGCGTTGCGAGCGGGCGAGAAAATCAGTGAGTAATTTCAGTTCTGGATGTTCTGCGAGTTGCGCGTTGAGCGACGTTTTGGCTTCCTCCAGCGTCATGCCGGATTTGTACAACGTCTTGTAAGCGCGCTTGATCGACATCACTGCCGCACTGCTGAAGCCGCGCCGTTTCAAGCCTTCCGAGTTGATGCCGTGCGGCGCAGCCGGATTGCCGGAGACGGTGAAATACGGCGGGATGTCCTGAAACAAAATCGTGCCCATGCCGGTGATGACGTGAGAGCCGATCTGGCAGAACTGGTGCACCACGGTGAAGCCGCCGAGAATGGCGAAGTCGTCCACGATCACATGCCCGGCGAGCTGCGCGTTATTGGCAAAGATGGTGTTGTTGCCGACCTGGCAATCGTGCGCCAGATGCACGTAAGCCATGATCCAGTTCTTGTTGCCGACGCGAGTCACGCCGACATCTTGCGAGGTGCCCAGATTGAACGTGCAGAACTCGCGGATGGTGTTGTCGTCGCCGATCTCCAGCCGCGTCGGTTCGCCCGCGTATTTTTTGTCCTGCGGAATTTCACCCAGCGAGCTGAACTGGAAAATGCGGTTGTTTTTGCCGATGCTGGTGTGGCCGTTGATGACCACATGCGGCCCGATAGTCGTGCCCGCGCCGATCTCCACGTGTTCGCCGATGAGGGAATACGCGCCGACCGACACATCGTCGGCGAGCTTGGCGTTGGGGTGAATAATCGCGGTCGGATGACGCAAGCTGTCCATTATTTATCCCGTATCGTGCAAATCAATTCCGCTTCGGCAGCGATTTGTCCATCCACTTCCGCCGTGCCTTTGAACTTCCACAAGCCGCGACGATTCATGGTGATGGATACTTTGAAAATCAACTGGTCGCCGGGGCTGACCGGGCGCTTGAATCGTGCGTTGTCGATGCCGACGAAGTAATACACCGAATTGGTATCTGCCTTGGTGCCCATGCTCTTGAACGACAGCAGCGCAGCGGCCTGCGCCATGGCTTCGATCACCAGCACGCCCGGCATCACCGGATGATGCGGATAGTGGCCGGGGAAGAACGGCTCATTGATGCTGACATTTTTCAGCGCCACGATACTTTCGTTCGGCACCACATCCAGCACACGGTCTATCAGCAAAAACGGATAACGGTGCGGCAGGTGTTCCAATATTTCGTGAATGTCCATGGTGGTGCTCATTGTTCTCTCCCCTTCATCGTTTCGATTTGTTGTTCCAGTTTTTTGATGCGATCCGCCATCTCGTCCAGATGACGCAACTGTGCAGCATTCTTGCGCCATTCGCGGTTTTCTCCAAACGGAAAAGTGCCGGTATAAGTGCCCGCCTCGCGTATGGATTTAGTGACAACTGTGCCCGAAGAAACCTCGACATTCTCGGCCACCTGCAAATGCCCGAGGATAATCGCACCGCCGCCGATGCGGCAATAACGCCCGATGGTGGCGCTGCCCGCCACACCGACGCAGCCCGCCATCGCGGTATGTGCGCCGACCTTCACGTTGTGCGCGATCTGAATCTGGTTATCCAGCTTAACGCCTTCTTCGATAATCGTGTCGTTCAGCGCACCGCGATCTATGGTGGTATTTGCGCCGATCTCGACGTGGTCGCCGATCACCACGCGACCGATCTGCGGGATCTTCAGCCAGCGCCCTTCGTCCATGGCAATGCCGAAACCGTCTGAGCCGATCACAGCACCCGAATGCGCGATGACATGGTTGCCCACCACACAATCGTGATACACCACCACGCGCGGATACAAGCGCGTGTTCTCGCCAATCGTAACGTTTTCGCCGATACAACAACCCGCCATCACCACCGTGCCCGCGCCGATGATCGCGCCCTCTCCCACCGCGACAAACGCACCAATATGGGCTTGCGGCGAAACCTGCGCACCTTGGCAGATCACTGCCGACGGATGGATTTCCGGCGCGTATTCACGCAGGGGATTGAGAAAAGCGGAGAGTTTGGCAAAATACGAATAGGGGTTGGCGGCCACAATGCGCGGCATGGTCGTGGCATCCGCGTCGGCTTCGGACAAAATCACTGCCGATGCCTGCGTGGCTTCCAATTGCTTGCGGTATTTGGCGTTGGTCAGAAAGCCGATCTGGCCTGACGTGGCACATTCCAGCGTGGCGATCTGGTTTATCCGCGTCGCGGCATCACCCTCCACGCGCCCACCGAAAAGTGCAACGATCTCCGCCAGTTGATAGCCAGTTTGACTCATTGAAAATGGGATAGAGAAATTTACTTGCCGGAGTCTTCGCCGGGCTCATCCGCAAGGTATTTCAGCACCCGCGCGGTGATGTCCACTTTGGGGCTGCGGTACACCGCTTCTTGCAAGATGACATCGTAGCCTTCGCTCTCGGCAATGGCCCTGATCGCCTTGTCGGCTCTGGCCAACACTTGC
>JAGVNQ010000043.1 GCA_020053195.1 Sideroxydans sp. | reverse complement strand
GCGCTGTTGTTCGCCGCCGGAAAGCGCGATGGGGTTGGCTTTCTCGCGCTCCAGCAGGCCGACTTTGTCCAGCGCGGCGCGCACGCGCTTGCCGCTTTCGCGGTGATCGAAACCGCAGATTTGCAGCGGCAGCATCACGTTGTCGAACGCGCTACGGTCGAACAATAATTTGTGATCTTGAAAAATCAAGCCGAGGTTGCGGCGCAGATGCGGAATGGCCGCGGGTTTGATCGAGCGGATGTTCTGCCCTTTGACCAACACGCCGCCGCTGGTGGGGCGCTCGATGGCGGCGATAAGTTTGAGCAGCGTGCTTTTACCCGCACCGGAATGCCCGGTGAGATACACCATCTCGCCCTCGGCGATGTCAAAGCTCAAATTCTTCAGCGCCTCGTGGCCGCCGGGGTAACGTTTATAGACTTGGTTAAATTTAATCATTCTTCGAGACCAAGCAACGCCGCCACAAACTCCTCCGCCACAAACGGCCTCAGATCGTCCAGCCCTTCGCCCACGCCGATGAAGCGCACCGGAATCGGATGTGCCTTGGCGATGGCGGCAATCACGCCGCCTTTGGCTGTGCCGTCAAGTTTGGTCAGCACCAGACCGCTCACATCCAGCGCATCGCCGAAGGCTTTGACTTGCGACAGCGCGTTTTGTCCGGTGTTGGCATCCAGCACCAGCAGCACTTCATGCGGCGCGTCGGGCATGGCTTTGGCGATGACGCGTTTTACTTTTTTGATTTCTTCCATCAGGTGCGCTTGCGTGGTCAAACGCCCAGCAGTATCGGCCAGCACTACGTCCACTCCGCGCGCCTGGGCGGCTTGCACCGCGTCGTAGATCACCGCTGCCGCATCGCCGCTTTGCTGCGCGATGACTGTCACGTTATTGCGCGCGCCCCATTCCATCAGTTGTTCGCGCGCGGCGGCACGGAAAGTGTCGCCCGCTGCCAGTAAAACCGACTTGCCCTGGCTTTGGAAATGTTTTGCCAGCTTGCCGATGGAGGTGGTCTTGCCCGCGCCGTTCACGCCGCACAACATGATGACAAAAGGTTTGTGCCCGTCGGTGATTAAGGGTTGCGCCAGCGGTTGCAACAGTTTGAGCAGCGCATGCGCCAGCGCTTCTTTCAACTGGCTGGCCTCGGTCAGATGTTGTTCTTTCACCTGGCGGCGCACATCGGCCAGCAAGGTGCGCGTGGCATCCATGCCTACGTCGGAAGTGATGAGGATGGTTTCCAGTTCTTCGTAGAGTTCTTCGTCTATCCTGCCGCCGGGAACCAGCAGGCTGGCGAGCTGTCCACCTGTGCGCGCCAATCCGGCTGTTAAACGTGAGACCCAACTGCGGTCAGTGTTTTTGTCTGTCGCGGATTTCTTTTTGAGGAAACTGAACATGGCTTGGGAATGTTTGATGGAATATCGGATAATGCGCGCGCATTTTAACGGTATAACCAAATCTCGCGTAGCGATTCGTTTGCTTCCTCGCCCGCTTGCGGGAGAGGATTGAGGAGAGGGAGAAAATTTTACATGAGAATATATTCGCTGTTGTTGTGCCTGTTGCTGGCTCCGCTCGCGCAGGCCGAAGTGTTCGAGAAAACCCTGTCCAACGGGCTGAAAGTCATCGTCAAGGAAGACCACCGCGCCCCTACCGTGGTGCAGCAAATCTGGTATCGCGCGGGCAGTATGGACGAAAAGACAGGCACGACGGGCGTGGCGCATTTGCTGGAACACATGATGTTCAAGGGCACCAAGTCCGTTCCGGCGGGCGAGTTCTCGCGCCGCATCGCGGCGGCGGGCGGGCGCGAAAACGCGTTCACCAGCTACGACTACACCGCTTATTTCCAGCAACTGCACAAATCGCAATTGCCGCTGGCAATGCAACTGGAAGCCGACCGTTCCCACAATCTGGTCATCAGCAAACAAGAATTCGCCAAAGAAATTCAGGTGGTGATGGAAGAGCGGCGTTGGCGCACCGACGACGACGCGCATTCGCTAATGGAAGAACGCTTGATGGCGACGGCATATCAGGAACACCCCTACCACAATCCGGTGATCGGCTGGATGAACGATCTGCAAAACATGACCGCTGCCGATGCGCAGGACTGGTATAAATCCTGGTATGCGCCGAACAACGCGACGCTGGTGATTGCGGGTGATGTGGATGCGAAACAGGTGTTCGCGCTGGCGCAAAAATATTACGGAAAAATTCCGGCAGCCAATCCGGTGTTGCGCAAGTCCAGCGGTGAGTCGCCGCAATTGGGTATCAAACGTATCGTGGTGAAAGCTCCGGCGGAGTTGCCGTATTTCATCATGGCTTATCAAGCGCCGACTTTGCGCGATGTGGAAAACGACTGGCAACCTTACGCCTTGTCGGTGTTGGCCGGTGTGCTGAACGGCAACGAATCGGCGCGCCTGAATAAAGCACTAGTGCGCGAACAACAAATCGCCATCAGCGTGGGCGCGGGTTACGACAGCACTTCGCGTGGTCCGTCCATGTTTATGCTGGATGGAACTCCCGCCACCGGCAAAACCGTAGCCGAGCTGGAAGCCGCGATCCGCGCGCAGTTGCAAGCCGTGGTGAAGGAGGGCGTGAGCGAGGAAGAGTTGAAGCGCGTGCGCGCGCAAGTCACCGCCGCCGAAGTTTATAAACTGGATTCCGTGTTTTATCAGGCCATGCAGATCGGTCAGATGGAAAGCATAGGCATGTCGTATCACGACTTGCCGAAGATGCTGAAAAAATTGCAGGCCGTCACCGCACAGCAAGTGCAGGACGTGGCGCGCGAAATTTTGCAGGACGATCATCTGACAGTGGCAGTGCTCGACCCGCAACCGTTAGACAAGAACAAACAAGCAAAAGGAGGCGCGGCTCATGCGCACTAAATTGATTTCGATGGTTGCGCTGTGCTGTGCATCTTTCAGCGCGTTCGCCACGCCGCAAATCCAACACTGGCAATCCGCCAGCGGCGCGCAAGTGTATTTCGTGGAAGACCACGACTTGCCGATGCTGGATGTGGCGGTGAATTTTGCAGCGGGCAACGCGTATGACGAGGCGGACAAAATTGGCGTGGCCGGATTAACCCACGGTTTGCTGGATGCCGGAAGCACGGGATTAAGCGAGGACGACATCGCGCGCAAGATGGCCGACATCGGCGCGCAACTGGGCGGCAGCTTCGATGCAGACAGGGCGGCGGTTTCGTTGCGCACCTTGAGCAGTGCCGCCGAACGCGATGCCGCGCTGGATATTCTGGCGCGGGTGTTGCAGCAGCCGCTGTTCCCCGAAGCGGTGTTGCAGCGCAACAAAGCCAGCATGATCGCCGGATTGAAAGAAGCCGAGACTAAGCCCGAACATCTGTCCGGCAAAGCGTTTGGCAAAGCGGTGTTCGGCGCACATCCTTACGGCTGGCAAACCGAAGTGAGTGACGTGGAAAAAATTCAGCGTGCCGACTTGGAAAATTTCTACCGCAGGCATTACAGCGCAAAAGCGGCGGTGGTGGCATTAATGGGCGATGTGACGCGGCAACAGGCCGAAGCCATCGCGCAGCAACTGACCGCGAATCTGCCGCAGGGCGGCGCATCGGTTTTGCTGCCATTGGTGAATAGCAAAATTGTAGCGAGCGAACAACGTATCGCCCACCCTGCCAGCCAGAGTCACATCCTGCTCGGCGCGCCGGGCGTGGCGCGCAACGACCCTGATTATTTTCCGCTATACGTGGGTAACTATGTGCTGGGAGGCGGCGGCTTTGTATCGCGCCTGATGGAAGAAGTCCGCGAAAAACGCGGCATGGCATACAGCGTGTATAGCTATTTCATGCCCATGCAACAACCGGGCGCGTTCCAGATCGGGTTGCAAACCAAGAAAGAACAAGCGGATGAAGCGCTCAAACTGGTGCGCGAAACGCTCGCCACTTTCGTGGCAAAAGGCGTGACCGAAAAAGAATTGATCGCCGCCAAGCAAAACATCATCGGTGGCTTTCCGTTGCGCATCGACAGCAACAGAAAAATTCTGGATTACCTGAGTGTGATCGGCTTCTACCAAATGCCGCTGACTTATCTGGACGACTTCACCGTCCAGGTGGAAAAAGTCACGACCCAGCAGATTCGCGATGCCTACCAGTGCCGCATTGATCCGAACGCGATGGCAACGGTGATTGTTGGTGCGCCTGAAGTTAAGTAGGGTGCGCTTGCGCACCGTTTGCAATGGTGCGTAAACGCACCCTACGATTTTCCCAAAGTAAGGAGTCCCGAAATTAACAAAGTTCGCATCATCGGCGGCACACACCGCAGCCGCCTTATCGAATTTCCCGATGCCGAAGATTTGCGCCCCACGCCTGATCGCGTGCGCGAGACGTTATTTAACTGGCTGGGGCAAAACTTGTATGGCAAGCGTTGTCTGGACTTGTTCGCGGGTAGTGGCGCGCTGGGGTTTGAGGCCGCTTCGCGCGAGGCGGCGCAGGTGGTCATGGTGGAGAATAACCGTGCGGTTTATCAGGTATTGCAGGCCAATACCAAGAAGTTAGCGTTGGGTAATGTAGCTTTGCGCTGCGAGGATGGGCTAAAATTCGCCCGGCAAGAAAACGGACTGTTCGATGTGGTCTTTCTTGATCCCCCTTTTAAAAGCGATTACCTGCCGCAGCTATTAACCCTGTTGCAAAACAGCATGACGCAGGGCGGTTTGGTTTATGTCGAAAGCGGGACAGCGTTCGAGCCGGATGCCGCTTGGCGCAGCGTCAAGCGCGCGAAAGCAGGCGCAGTGTTTTATCAATTATTGGAACGTACATGGGCATGACCAGAGTGGTTTATCCGGGGACGTTTGACCCTATCACGCGCGGGCACGAAGACGTGGTGCGCCGCGCCGCCGGGCTGTTCGGCGAAGTGGTGGTGGCCGTCGCGGCCAGCCGCAGTGCGACGCTGTTCACGCTGGACGAACGGGTGGCGATGGCGCGTCAAGTGTTCGCCAGTTTTGATAACGTCAGGGTCGAAGGTTTCGACGAATTGCTGATGAACTTCGTGCGCAAGCAGAACGCGCGCGTAGTGTTGCGCGGCCTGCGCGCGGTGTCCGATTTTGAATACGAGTTCCAGATGGCGGGCATGAATCGCAGCATTCACCCCGATGTCGAAACCGTGTTTCTCACCCCGGCGGAGCAATACACCTTCATCTCCGCCAGCATGGTGCGCGAGATCGCCCGCTTCGGCGGCGATGTCAGCAAATTCGTATCACCGTTGGTGGATGAAAAATTGAAACAAAAATATTTACGTTAAGGAGAGTAGGAAATGTCATTAATCATCACCGACGAATGTATCAACTGCGACGTGTGCGAACCGGAATGCCCGAACGGCGCGATCACCCAAGGCGAAGAAATTTACGTCATCGACCCGAGCAAATGCACCGAATGCGTGGGTCACTACGACACACCGCAATGCGTGGAAGTGTGCCCGGTGGATTGCATCCCGCACGACCCGGCGCACGTGGAAAGCCGCGAGCAGTTGCAGGCCAAGTACGAGAAACTGATCGCCGCCAAAGGCTGACCATCAGCATCCCGAAAAAACCCGCCGCATCCGGCGGGTTTTTTTGTTTCTGGTAGTTGCATGAGAACATGCCGGGAAGATTTCGTTCAATCATATTGCCCGCAAGCCAATAGATACGCCATTCTCCATCAGGTGCAAGACGTAGAACGCCTATTGACGGGCATCTCCGGGCAGTTGGATATTTGATTGACAACAGAACGCACGTTCTTTACGATGGCAGCACGTTCGTTCTGTGAAGGTGCTGCCATGTCTGAAACCAATCCCGCCCAATCCCGCGACGCGGAATATCTTGCCAAGCTGCAAGACTATTACGCCGACTGGAAAAGTATTCCTTCTTACGCCGCGCTGTGTGATGTGTTCGGTATCGCTTCCAAATCCTGGGTGAAGGCGATTCTGGACAGGTTGGGCGAAGCGGGTTTTCTGGAGCGCACGCCGGACGGCATGTGGATTCCGACACGGCAATTTTTCGCCAGACCGCTGGCGGAATCCTCGGTTCCGGCGGGGATGCCGGTGACGGTGAGCGAGACGCAGGGCGAATATTTCGTGATCGACGAAATGTTGATCGACACGCCGTCCAAAACTACGCTGGTGACGGTGAAAGGTGATTCGATGATGGGCGCGGGCATTCACGACGGCGATGTGGCGGTGGTGGAGAAGCGCAATCTGGCCAATGTCGGCGACATTGTGGTGGCGATTGTGGATAACGAATTCACGTTGAAGACGCTGGATAAAGAGCGCGGAAAATATGTGCTGCGCCCGGAAAACCCGGCGTATCCAGTGATACGCCCGCAGGGTACGCTGGAGATTTTCGGGGTTTTGGTGGGGCTGATTCGCAAGTATAGGAAGTAGTTCAGCCCCTTGTAGGAGCGAGCTTGCTCGCGAATGCGCTTTCGCGAGCAAGCTCGCTCCTACAGAGAGTTTCTCAAATGCCGCTGCAAACCATGCACCAGATTCTGCGTGAGTTCGGCTTGTAATTCTTCCAGCGGCACGGTGATACCGCAGGCGATGGCTTGGGTGACACGCAGTCCAGAATAGCCGCAGGGATTGATGTTGGCGAACGGCGACAAGTCCATATTTACGTTGAACGACAGGCCGTGGTAGCAACAACTATTCTTGATCTTCAAACCTAGCGCGGCGATTTTTGCATCATTTACATACACGCCCGGTGCATCTTCGCGGCCAGACGCGGTCACGCCGTATTCCGCCAGCAGGGCTATCACCGCCCGTTCCATCAGGCGCACCAGTTCGCGCACATTGATTTTCCAGCGGCGCAAATCGAGCAACAGATACGCCACGATCTGGCCGGGGCCGTGGTAGGTAATCTGTCCGCCCCTATCAATTTTCACTACCGGAATGGAAGTCGGATGCAGCAGGTGTTCCGCTTTGCCCGCTTGGCCTTGGGTGTAAGTGGGCGGGTGTTGTAGCAGCCAGATTTCGTCAACGGTGTTGGATGTGCGCTCGGCGGTGAAGCGCTGCATGGCGCGCCAGGTTGGTTCGTATTCGACCAGCCCTAGCGAACGAATGTGCAGATGCGGGAAGCGGGCAGGGTGGTCAAGCACTCCCTGATTAATTTCTTCCCCGCTCATAACACCATCTTGACCATGGGGTGCGAGGTCAGGTCACGGTACAAGTTGTCGAGCTGCTCGCGCGAAGTGACGCGCACGGTGCAGGTGAGGCTGAGAAAACGCGCGTTGCTGCTGCCGCGTTGTTCGATGCTGGCGCTGTCGAAATCCGGGGCATGCGCCAACACCACCATGGTGATGGCTTCCAGAAAACCGGGCTGCGCCAAGCCGAACACCTTGATCGGGAAGTCGCTGGGGTATTCAATCAGGGAATCTTGTGTATTCATCGAAACTGTCCTTATACGTATCT
>JAGVNQ010000322.1 GCA_020053195.1 Sideroxydans sp. | reverse complement strand
GATGAATGTGATCTACGCTGCGTCGGCCTATCCCTTCGGCAAACTCTCGGACAGCATGAGCCACACCAAATTATTGGCGCTGGGACTGGTGGTGTTGATCGCCGCCGATCTGGTGCTGGCGACCGACGACCATTGGCCGACGGTGTTGCTCGGCGTGGCCTTGTGGGGCGTGCACATGGGCATCACCCAAGGCCTGCTGGCGCGCATGGTGGCCGACGTATCCCCCGCCGATTTGCGCGGCACGGCCTACGGATTTTTCAACCTGATGAGCGGACTGGCGATGCTGGTGGCCAGCGTGTTGGCGGGATTGCTGTGGGACAAACTGGGCGCGGCGTTTACGTTTTATGCGGGGGCGGGGTTTTGTGTGGTGGCGGGGATGGCGTTGGTGGCTAGGCCTGCGGGTGTGCGATAAACCAGAAAAACTCTTGTCCACGAAAAACTTAAGCTGAGGTTTCTTTCGTGCCTTTCGTGTTTTTCGTGGACAAATCGCTTTTCAATCACATCACCGCATACCGTTTCTTCGCCGCCACCGCGTTCACGATGTAACCGCGAGTCTCTTCATATGGCAGCTTGGTGCGCAGCGTCTCATACACTTCATCCGGGCGCATCGAGTTGATCTTGTCTATCGCTTCGGTCTGTCGGTCGCTGCCTTTCTTGGCGCTGCTGAACGCGCGGAACACGTTGCCGGGGCCGGTGTTGTAGGCGGCGATGGCACAGTATTCGCGCGACACGGCGTTGCCGATATGGCGCAACGGACTATCGTTGAGCAACACGCCCAGATAGGTCGAACCCAGCTCGATATTGTTCCCCGCATCGAACAGGTATTCCTTGCTCGGCATCACGTCTTCGCCTTTGGCTTTGCGATACGCTTCGCGTCCACCGCTGCTGGGCACCAACTGCATCATGCCGTAGGCGGGCGCACTGGAAACGGCGTAGGGGTTGAACGAGCTTTCAATTTTGATGATGGCAAAGATCAAACTGCGGCTGACTTGCGTGGTGTCGGAATTTTTGCGCACCGTGGCCGCATATTGCAGCGCGCGTTTGTCGAGGTGCGCATTGACCATATTCATCTGCACGTAAATCACGTTTTTGCGCACGCCGTTGGCATCAATGCTGCGACGCTTGAGTTGGTTGAGCACCAGAAAATCGGCGTAATGCTCGACATCCTCGCGCGACTTCAGCACCGTGTTGTTCTGATCCACCACCAACTCTTGCAGGTAAGGTTTGCCGCTCAGCGAAATCTCTTTGTCCGAAAACAAATCGACCGCACCGGGATCGTCCGGCGTGAGCAGCGCGACCACCGCTGCGTTGCGCAATTTGTCGGCAGCATTGTCCTCGTCCAGATGCTCGATCAGGATAGTGCCCGCGTCGTAATCCACCACCACGCGGTTCTTATAGTTCTCGGTGTATTTCACGTAACGCTTGGCCGACGGCAACACGGCGGACTCGCGCTTGCCCCACTTCGCGCCGCTCTCCTTCCGCACGTTGCCCATCAAGCGGTTGTATTCCGCTTTGGCTCTTTTTAAATCGGCAAGGATGAGTTGTGGATTGTATTTGTAAGATTCGACGCGGCGCTCGGCAATATATTTGATCGCCTTCTCCGGGTCTTTCGCCAAGGCGATTTGCATGATTTGCTGCGTGGAACAGGCGGGCAGACATAACGTTGTCGTAACGAGTGTTAGCAGCAGGAATTTATTGTTCATTCGCGCATCTCCCTAAACCCGTCATTCCCGCGAAAGCGGGAATCCAGCAAAACAAATATTCCGCGAAGCGGACAAAACCGAGAAGTTGACCCGCTGCGCGGGGATGTTAAATCGACTGGATTCCCGCGTTCGCGGGAATGACGAAAAACTTTACTTCCCTTCCAGCGCCTCCCAGCGCACCATCAGCTGCAACAACTCCGCTTCAATTTCCCCCGCGCGTTGCTGCAATTGTTTGGCGTGCGAGGGATTGTCGCGGAACAGTGCGCCGCTGCCAAGCGCGGCGGTGATTTCTTCCTGTTCGCGTTCCAGCGCTTCGATGCGCTGCGGGATTTCGTCCAGTTCTTTTTGTTCCTTGAAACTGAGTTTGGCCGAGGTTTTCGGTTTGCTCGTTTCAACTTTGGCTGCGGGTTTGGCGGGCGTGGAAGCTGCGGCTTTTTTGTTCGCTTCGAACTTCTTCACGCGCACCCAATCCTCGTAACCGCCCACGTATTCCATCAGCTTGCCATCGCCTTCAAAGGCGATGACTTGCGTCACCACGTTGTCCAAAAACGCGCGGTCATGGCTGACCAGAAACAGTGTGCCGTCATATTGCGCGAGCAATTCTTCCAGCAGTTCCAGCGTTTCGATGTCGAGGTCGTTGGTCGGTTCGTCCAGCACCAGCACGTTGGAAGGCCGCGTGAACAAACGCGCCAACAGCAGGCGGTTGCGCTCGCCGCCGCTCAACGATTTCACCGGCGAACGCGCGCGTTCCGGCGCGAACAGGAAATCGCCGAGGTAGCTGATGACGTGTTTTTTCGCGCCGCCGATTTCGACGAAATCCGAACCCTGACTGATGGTGTCGGCCAGTGTGGCGTTGTCGTCCAACTGCGCGCGCAGTTGGTCGAAATAGGCCACGCTGATCTTCGTGCCCAGCTTCACCGTGCCGCTGTCCGGTGCCAGTTCGCCCAGAATAATTTTCAGCAGCGTGCTTTTGCCCGCGCCGTTGGGTCCCAACAAACCGATCTTGTCGCCGCGCTGAATGCGGCAGGAAAAATCGTTGACCACTTTGCGCGTGCCAAAAGATTTGCTGACGTTTTCCAACTCCGCCACCAGCTTGCCGGAACGGTCGCCCGCATCCAGATTCATCTCGACTTTGCCCAATTTTTCGCGCCGCGCAGAACGCTCCAAGCGCAATGATTCCAAGCGCAACACGCGCCCTTCGTTGCGCGTGCGGCGCGCTTTCACGCCCTGACGAATCCACACTTCTTCCTGCGCCAGCACTTTGTCGAACTTGGCGTTGACCACCGCTTCGTCCGCCAGATTGCGTTCCTTGATTTTCAAATACGCCGCGAAGTTGCCGGGGAAACTGCCGAGGTTGCCGCGATCAAGTTCAACAATGCGCGTGGCGACGTTGTCTAGGAAACGCCGGTCATGCGTGACGAACAACACGCTGCCGCGAAAATCTTTGAGCAGCCCTTCCAGCCATTCGATGGAGGAGAAATCCAGATGGTTGGTCGGCTCGTCCAGGATCAACACTTCCGGCTCGGCCACCAGCGCCTGCGCCAGCGCCACACGCTTGCGCACGCCGCCGGAGAGCGAACCCACCAACGCATCGGGGTCGAGTTCCAAGCGTTGAATCGCGGTCTCGATACGCGCCTGCACCGCCCAGCCATTCTGCGCTTCGAGCGCGGTTTGCAGCGGCTGCATGGCTTCCAGCAAGGTGTCGTAATCGGCATCCGGTTCGCCCAGTTGGTGCGACAGATGATGGTAGTCGGTGATGATTTGGTGCAGCTCGCCCAGGCCGCGCGCCACTTCGTCGAACACGGTGGCATTGGCATCCAGCACCGGCTCCTGGCTCACATAACAAATGCGCGTGGCAGGTTGCCGCCACAGCGTGCCGTCGTCCAGATGGGCGACACCAGCCAGCACTTTAAGCAGGCTGGATTTGCCGCCGCCGTTGCGCCCGATGAGGCCGACACGCTCGCCCTCATCGAGTTGAAAATTCACTTCATGCAGCAGCGCGACGTGACCGAAAGCGAGAGAGGCTTTGTCTAAAATAATGTAAGGCATTAACTGTTCTTTTCTTCCTGTGGCAATGCTGATTGGTAAATAAGGGAAAATCCCACCGCAAACAAACCCATCGCAAAATAGCCAAATGAGGTGGTGAATTTTTCCAGCACCAGATGCAGGTTGTAGTCGCTGATGCCTTTGGCGAAAAAGTGGAACACAAACAACAGCGCCGCCAGCACGCTGCCGCTCAGCAGCAGACGATGGCCGAGGACAAAACCGTTGCCTTGCGGCTTGCCCTGCGGCGGCAGCGAACCGCGAACATGCCACACCAGATACACCGCCAAAAACAGCAACAGCGCACCCACAATACGCCCCGGCACATCGCCCTCGGCGGTAACCACGCCCAGCACGCCCAGCAGCGCGCGCCCGCTTGCCGCCACCCATCCCATCGCCAGCGTTTGCGCCATGAAGAACCACGCGGCGAACAAATTTATATTCGGATATTTCATTGCTTTCCTTTCTCGATTATTCCCGGATTACCCGGCAACTGCTTGCTCATTGTAGGTCGGGTTTCAACCCGACAAATCGGGCTAAAGCCCGACCTACGGGAAATTTCAGCACGGCCATGCTTTTTGCAAAGCACCACAGCGGAGGGGGCGGGATTTTACGTTAGAATGCGCGCCGCTGCCCCGGTAGTTAAATGGATATAACAAGCCCCTCCTAAGGGCTAGTTACCGGTTCGATTCCGGTCTGGGGTACCAAAAACCGAATACGCACAAACAAAAACATCGTCATTCCCGCGCAGGCGGGAATCCAGCAAACAAAATATTCCGCGAAGCGGACAAACGCTTGGTGTTGTCCCGCTTCGCGGG